>NZ_JBGTYY010000022.1:0-39812 GCF_041807705.1 Mannheimia kashgarensis | reverse complement strand
CATTTTGAGCTATATTTGAAAGAATGCGAATGGCGTTTTAATCACAGTGACTTAAAATCTCAAATATTCCTTTTAAAACAATTGGTTAAAGGGGGTTTAGGTTAGTTATCTAGGACAGCCCCTAAGAAAAAAATAGTTTTTTATATGGATAATAATTATCCAAGCAGAATAAAAGTTTATCCAAATCAAAGAATTTAGTATTTTGATGTTTTAGAATATGCGATTTATTCAATATAAAAAAACCAGTTAATTAATTAACTGGTTTTTGCCATATTTGCAAAAAATAATTAAATTAAGCCCGCTTGTTGTAATGCTTTTAATACTGTAGGTTGGGCTGTTTCTGCTAAGGTTGTTAAAGGCAGACGTAAGTTTGGCTCGCTAATTAATCCTAATTTATATGCAGCCCATTTCACAGGAATCGGGTTAGATTCTACGAATAAATCGTGGTGCAAAGCCATTAAGCGGTTGTTGATTTCTTCTGCTTCATCAAATTTGCCTGATAAAGCTAATTCACACATTTTTGCCATATCTGCCGCTGCAACATTATTTGTTACCGAAATAACACCTTGTCCACCTTGTTTCATTGATTCAAACCCTGTTGCATCATCGCCACTTAAGAAGATGAAATCATCACCCGCTAATTGCTTAATTAACGGTAAACGGCTTAAATCGCCCGTGGCTTCTTTTACTGCCACGATATTTTCAATTTTCGCTAAGCGACCAATTGTTTCAGGTTTTAAATCACTCCCTGTACGACCTGGCACATTATAGAGAATTTGCGGAAGATCAGTACTTTCTGCAATTGCTTTATAGTGTAAATACATTCCCTCTTGGGTTGGCTTATTATAATAAGGCACAACGCTTAAACAACCAGCAACACCGCTGTTTGCTAATAACTTGGTCATTGTGATCGCTTCACTGGTAGCATTTGAACCTGTTCCTGCAATAACAGGAATACGGCCATCAGCAAATTCAACCGTCTTCTTAATTACTTTTACATTTTCATCAATACTTAATGTTGCGGATTCTCCCGTTGTACCTACAGATACAATACCATGAGAACCAGATTGAATATGATATTCAACGAGTTTTTTTAAATCTTGGAAATCAACTTCACCGTGTTTCATTGGTGTTACTAATGCCACTATACTACCGTGCAATAAAGGGGTTGCCATAATCATCTCCTGTATTTTTATTATGTTTAATATGCTCTGCTAGATTGCAAAATTCAGTTTAAATATGCAAGCACTTTTTGCAATTATTTAAAAATTAATCGTAAAGGCTCTTATCATCTTCATTTGGTCGTGTTTTAAAGCGACGATGAAGCCACATATATTGTGTAGGTGCATTCATAATTTCTTTCTCCACAACTTTATTCATCAAGATTGCTGTATCAACTTCGTTTTGGCATTGTCTAAAATCGACAGGAGGACTTATCTTCACTGTATAGCCCGAATAATCTGCATTACGAATTGGGCTAAAAGGAATTACCAGTGCATTAGGTGCAGAACGAATTAACATATAGCTACCTGCCGTTGTGCAAGTTTCCTCTACAGCAAAAAAAGGCACAAAAACACTGTTTCGTCTCCCATAATCGTGATCTGGTGCATACCAAATCATTTCGCCATTTTTTAATGCTCGAATCATACCTCTAACATCTTTACGATCGAGCATTGCTTTATTTGAGCGAATACGCCCTCTGAACTGGAGCCAATCTAATAACGGATTATCATTTGGACGATATACTCCGATACCTTGACTGTGCAATCCAACAATTCTTGCTCCAAGCTCTAAAGTTAAGAAATGTACTCCAACGAGTAAAACACCTGAATGCATCTCTCTTTGGACTAAGTGTTCTAACCCTTCAATCTTCGACCATTTTAACACTCGCTTATCAGACCAAAACCACGCCATTCCAGTTTCAATAATCGCCATACCAACTGATTTCATATTTTCTTGAACTAACTCTTGAATTTGCTCGGCAGAATAGTGGGGGAAACAGAGTTCTAAATTACGGCGAGCAATTCGCATACGGCGTTTGCCAAATCCTAAACTCGCAAATAATTTCCCCAGTCCTAAACCAATTTTTACCAAAACGGGATAAGGTAAACATAAAATTAGCTTAAAAATGCCTAAACCAATCCATAATCCCCAATATTTAGGGTGTAAAAATTGTTTTTGGAATGGAGGTAACTGTTTTTTCTCGCTCATCATCAAATCTCAATTGTCTATTTATTAGCGATATTATAGTCAAAAATCATTAAAAATGTTAAGTAGATCAAATTTTTGAAAACTTATTTCATTTTTCACTTGAATTTTTGGGGTGAACCGCATATTTTGATGACAGGATATCAATGGCAAAAGCCTTAACTAAACAAGAGGAAAATGTTATGTCAATAAATATTTCAAGCAAACAAATGGACATTACCCCTGCAATCCGTACTCATATTGAGGAGCGTTTAGCTAAGTTAGAAAAATATCACACCCAGCTGATAAACCCACATTTTATGTTGATTAAACAGCCAAATACATTTCAAGTAGAAGCAACAATAGGCACGCCTTTAGGTGACTTAGTCGCAAAATCTGAACACGAAGATTTGTACAATGCTATTTTTGATGTGAAGAAAAAATTAGAAGGACAATTAATTAAATTAAAAGAGAAAAATGAACATTAATTCTTCTCCATTTTAAATAAAATTTAGGGCTAAATGAGAAATTCATTTAGCCCTTCTTTTCCAAGCGGTTAAATTTGCTTGGAAGTTTGCAAATTTCTAGTTCGCTTTAAAAACTTTCACATTGTTATAACCACTCTCTTTCAAATACAATGCTTGCAACTTGCTCATTACACCACGCTGGCAATACAACAAATATGTTTTTGCTTGATCAAGCGTGCCAAATTGGCTGGACAGTTTATAAAATGGCAACACTTTCACTTCAATCCCCTCTAAATGAAATGGTTTTTCGTCCACTTCTTCAGGGCTACGAATATCTAAAATCACGTCATTTGCAGATAACGCACTGGTTGTCTCTACAGAAACAACTTCTTTTTCTGTTTGCTGTGCAATTTCACGAATATCCAAATAGTCAGCATTTTTAACCGCTTGATCTAGCACATCAAAATTAAAGTGCCCCTCTTCTTCCACAATTTTACTCTCAATCGCTTTTACGGTTGGATTTTTAGAAATCACGCCGCAAAATTCTGGCATAGATTTAGCAATATCATCCGTGCCAATCTCTTTTGCTATCGAAATAATCTTTTCTTTATCGTGAGTAATCAGCGGGCGTAAAACGAGAGTGTCAGAAGCCTTATCAATCAAACGCAAATTGGTTAAGGTTTGGCTTGAAACTTGTCCTAACGCCTCACCTGTTACGATTGCTTGAATGCCAAAACGCTCGGCAATTTTGCTTGCTGCACGCAC
Organism: Mannheimia kashgarensis; assembly: GCF_041807705.1. Lineage (NCBI taxonomy): Bacteria > Pseudomonadati > Pseudomonadota > Gammaproteobacteria > Pasteurellales > Pasteurellaceae > Mannheimia > Mannheimia kashgarensis. The sequence continues at coordinate 36,393 of NZ_JBGTYY010000022.1, read as the reverse complement.
CATCATACGTTTTAATACCACCCCCATTTGTCCGTTATCGACTTTTTCTAAAATCTCGCCAACTACATTTTCAAAATTGATTGCCACAAAACGGACTTTGTGCGAAGTGCTATAACGGCTCCAGATATGATATGCCATCTGCTTAACACCAAGTTCGTGAGCTGCTCCACCTAAATTGAAAAAGCAATAATGTACACGAGAGCCACGACGAATCAGCATATAGCTTGACACACCAGAATCAAAACCGCCCGATATAAGAGACAGAACATCTTCTTGCGTGCCAATAGGATACCCACCCAATCCCTCATAACGTGCTTTAATCAGCAACATTTTGTCTTGTTCAATATCAATTCTAACCGTCACATCAGGATTTTTTAATTTCACTCTAGCACTTTCAATCCGTTGGTTTAGCCCTCCACCCACATAACGTTCAACATCCAGTGAACTGAAATCGTGCTTGCCTTTACGGCGAACCCGCACACTAAAAGATTTATCTTCAAGTTCATCTTTTACCGCCGCATAGGTTTGCTCAAAAATATCGTGCATATCAGTAAATTGCGTTTCTTCAACCTCCAAAATATGATGAATACCAGGGGTACGCTTGAGCAAATCCAGCACTAATGCTCCCTCTTCCTCAACTTTTGCGCGCACTTTAATAAAATCACAATGACGAACAACAGATATATTTTTGGTTTCTTTTAACAAGACATTGCGGATATTTGAGGTTAAAATTTTGATAAATCGTCTACGCACTGAGTCGCTTTTAATCATAATTTCAGGGAAAAATTTAATAATAAATTTCATATAAAAATCTGTTCGCTATAATTCACTATAAAAAGGTGGGCTATTTTAGTCTTTTCTGGCTCAAAAGCCTAGAAATTCACAAAGAAAAATCCTCAATCTTGTTTTCGATTGAGGATTTGTAAAAAATTCTCGTTTTTAGACCGCTTGTAAATGGTTTTCGTAAGCCTGTAGAGTATTTTGCATTAACATCGCCACCGTCATTGGACCAACACCACCTGGTACTGGGGTAATAAAGTTCGCTTTTTGTGAGGCAATGCTATATTCCACATCGCCTTTTAATTTGCCGTCTGCCATACGATTAATGCCCACATCAATCACTATCGCCTCTTCTTTAATCCAATCGCCTGGAATGAATTCAGGCTTGCCTACCGCAACAACGAGAATATCTGCTTGGCGAACGTGGCTTTCTAAATCTTTAGTAAAGCGATGCGTAACAGTAACTGTACAACCAGCAAGCAACAATTCTAGTGCCATTGGGCGACCTACAATATTAGAAGCACCAACAATCACAGCGTGCTGACCGTGCAAATACACACCTGTAGCTTCAAGTAATTTCATTACGCCGTATGGAGTACAAGAACGTAAAGTCGGAATACGCTGAGCTAAACGACCTACATTATAAGGATGGAAGCCATCTACATCTTTATGCGGAGTAATTGCCTCAATGACTTTCGTTGAATCAATCTGTTTTGGTAGAGGTAACTGCACCAAAATGCCATCAATGCTCTCATCTTGATTAAGCTCTTTGATAAGTGAAAGTAATTCTGCTTCTGTCGTTTCTGCTGGTAAATCGTAAGATCTAGATTCAATGCCAATTTCCCCACAACTTTTACGCTTACTTCCAACATAAACTTGCGAGGCTGGATCTGCCCCAACTAAAATAACTGCAAGACCAGGTTTACGTTTACCTTGCTCAACATAATGTGCAATTTTCTCACTAATTCCTTTTTTAATTTTTGAGGCAATTTCACTGCCCGAAATAATCTGTGCTGCCATTTTTATCTCCCGAAACATTAATGAGCGAAAACGTTTGCTATTCTCTCAAAATTTTCACTTTTTGATAAGCTAATTTTAAATAACGGATAAAGTTCAAGCATTCGAGCAAACTTTAACAAAAAAAGATTGACTGTTAAATAAAGAATCTTATAATCACTCTATCATTTGTCGGCGAGTAGCGCAGCTTGGTAGCGCAACTGGTTTGGGACCAGTGGGTCGTAGGTTCAAATCCTATCTCGCCGACCATTTCTAATTTATTCATTTGCGCCCTTAGCTCAGCTGGATAGAGCAACGCCCTTCTAAGGCGTGGGTCAAAGGTTCGAATCCTTTAGGGCGTGCCATTAAATCCCTTGAAATTCAATAGGTTACACACCTTTTGAAACTCACTTTAGAGAGCGTTTTTCTGCAATGTGACAAAATTGTGTCAAAGAAAATTCACACTATTAGCGTGATTTAGCAAATGATCTGCATTTAAGTGAGCGTATTTCTTGACCATTTCCAATGTTTCCCAACCGCCTAATTCTTTTAATGTGAAAAGTGGTGTACCGGCTTGAACGTGCCAACTCGCCCAAGTGTGGCGGAGATCGTGAAAGTGGAAATCAATCAATAAACACCGCTTAGTTGCGGCATCAAATGTTTTTCTGTTAATATCATCAAGTGGTCTGCCTGTTGAGCTGACAAAAACATATTTGGCGTGTCGCCCACGCTGTTGTTTTAATAGCTCAATCGCAGCATCATTTAATAATAGTGACCGTGCTTTTTCAGACTTCGCAATATCATTCGATACGATTGCTATTTTTCTGTCAAAGTCAATTTTATCCCAAGTCAGTGTGAGAATTTCTGTTCGTCTTGCCCCTGTCATTAAAGCAAATGAGCAGATATTTCTCATCCATTCTGTTCCAATATTTGAAATCAGAGTTTTAGCCTGTTCTTTCGTGATCCAACGAATGCGAATTGGTGGCTCTTTTTTCTTTGGTAAATAAGGAACTTTAGCAATATACCCCGCTTTATGAGCAATCGAAAAAATACGTTGCAAGGACTTAATGTATTTATTCTGCGTGCTATTAGAAAGCGGTTCTCCGGTATTTTGATTTTTAGTTGGCAGATTATTTACAATCTCTTGAGTTGTGATCGTATTTAACCCTCTGCCACCAAAAACATTACGCCAATAAATAGCGTGCCGTTTTTTAGTGGCTTGATCAGAAAGTCCCTCTGATTGTTTTAAATAATCAAGCAATGCTTGTTCAAATAAATAATCAGGCTCGGTATCTAACTGGTTTATACTCCACATTTCTGCCTTGATTTTCTGTAAAAATAACTGAGCATTTTTCTTTACTTCTGTGCCAGCAGAACGTCTAATTCTTTTGCCACTCGGGGTAGTGAAAGCAACCCAGTATATTTTTCCTCTTTTGTAGATCGACATAGTGTTACCTCTTCGACCGACAGAGCTAATCGGTCGGGATTATTCATTATTTTCTTTACTGTTTCAAGATCTGATCGTCTCACTCTCCAAACGCGAGAGCCGGGCATTTGAAAAAATTTCCATTCCAATAAATGTTTTCGTACAGTGCTATGGTGGAACTTCAATTCCTCTGCTGCTTGTTTAATTGTGAGATGTTCCATTCATTATTTCCTCCAGATAATAAAAAACCGCTTGGGTTACAAGCGGTCGATTTTGTTGAAAAATTTACTTTTAGCGTTGAGCTGTACAAATTTTGCCATCGCAGTCATTGCGTAACTCTAAATAGTCGGCAGCAACTGCAAAGGCGGTTAAAAATAGAATGATTTTTGCGTATTTCATCGCCTAATCCTCAAAATTTGGGTATGGAAATCCGCCGCTTGATGTTTCGCAAGCGGTCGGGTTTTGTGAATGTTTTACCAATTAGAATTTAGCTATACGCACTGATTTTGTCGGTTTAGCAAAATGGCTTTCGAGTTCACGCATTGGTCTGGGGTTATGCCCGAAGTCTGCTTCAGCGGTTAAGCGATAAACCAATTTACCGATGTCGTGTAAGTGTCTGCCGTATTCGTAAGCGATGGAATGAGCTTTTGGAGCGTATGAACTGCCTAGAGCTTCTAATGCTGGCGTAATCTCTTTAATGAAACCAGCCATATGATTAGCCTCGAACCATAACCACGCTAAATCGACTGCTTCGTGGTTGATGATGTTGTGGTTGAAGATTTTCTCGACTGGTTTTGGTGGTGCAAGCGGTCGAATTTCGGTGTTCTTTTGTAAATTTTCCAACTGGTTAAGGAACGCTCGCAATACCACTAAATGAAACTGTGGGCTGATCCACGCTGCATAGGCAATCACGATTTCTTTACAGGCGTATGTGCTTGGATTTTTACCGCCTCGAACCGTTTTTACAGCCAAAGTAGAAATTCCTACTTTGCTTTCCTGTTCTATTTCTGCAATAAGATCTTTGGTTTGCTGATTAGATAAGAATAAAACGGGTTTGTGTTTTGCCTCTCCGCCACTAGCTTTATGTAGATCCGTTAAAGAATATAGATTTTCAAAAGTGCGGATTGAATTTGAGAAGATTTGTAGATTTGACATTTTGTGTACCTATTAGATTTAGTAAATAATCCGAAAACCTTAGTAGGGTGATCGGGCTTCAACTACCGCTAATAGTCGGCGGAACTTATTTCCGTGAAGGTGTTGTATTAGGTTCTCTCGACCCGATCTTTGAAATCTGCATATATGCAGATTTAGGATTTTTGTAAATTTTAGGTACAAAAAAACCGCTTGCTGTCGGGTGCGGATAACCGCTATTAGTTAGTAGTTCGGTCATCTTATCGAAAGAGCGGTTAGAATGTCAATTAATTTTTTAATTCATATGTTTTTAACACTAATTCTTTGTAGGCTTGGATAAGCGGTTCAAATGGCTGTTCATCTTCCAAATTTGTTGGAAATGCAAAATTTTCTGTTACATCTTGGAAAACAAAATTAATCAATGTATCGCTGATGTAGTAAGCAGTAATGACAAGACTTGTAAGTGTTTTAGGATAGCTGTTTTCGTTTTCTTCCAGAGCCAGGGCTAGTTTGAAGGTTATATTTGGTTCACCCTGCACATTAAATTGAGCTTTAAGTTGGAAAAATTCGATAGGTTCATTATTCTCATCAAGTAATCTGACATATGGTTCTGTTGGCTCTTGATTGAATTGTTTGCGGTAAAGCTTTTCGAGCAAACCGAGATCGGTGGCAAGTGCAATTTGAAGTTGGCGAATTTGTTCCCGCAGTAGTGCTCTGCGTTGAGAAAGTTTATTTGTGTATTGGGAATATTGTTTACATAAATCTTGATAGGTAAGCGTTGTCATTTTGTTCTCCTGTTTGAATTTTAGGTACAAAAAAAGCCGTTTATGGACGGCTTGAAAGTGGATTTAGTCTAAATGAATTTAGTGGCGGTTGTCAAATCATTGCCGCAATAATTTTTGTTGCAACCGTTTTGATTACATCAAAGCTCAAATCAAGGCTTTTACTTTGGACAGTGGATTTTACTTTATTCCATACGCTGTCATTGCGGATTTTGTCTAAAAATTCGTGTCCTTGCCAAGTCAGGTTAGTTGCAGAAAAATCTTCCTCTTCCAAAGAAGAAACATCTATTGCCTCAATCAGCCCAGCATTATTTAGTAATTTGTAATGATAGGCAACCGTTTTTGCATCATAGCCTTTAATATCAGTAGACTCTAGCCAACTGGTGCTGTCTGCTTTTTCTTCCAGTTTGAGTAGTATTTTGCGGATTAAATCCCAGTTGCGTTTCATCTTACTCTCCAAATTTTAGATATAAAAAAAGCCACTAAATTGTGGCTTGCTGACTTTCTGTTGAAAGTGCGGTTATCTTAATCCGAAGTTTGGCGGTTGTCAAACCTCAATATCTATTTTTGCGATCTGCATCGAAAAAATAAATTTTCGCAGCACCATTTAAACAGCTTTGCGTAGCTGGCATTTTAAGTGTTACCGCACTTATAATGCCGCCGTTTTTAACTCATTTGTCCTTATTCTTTCAGAATATCTGGCACTTCAACAATTTTCAGTTGCTCAGGTTTTACCCCTTTATATTTAACCCAGTATTGGCAAATTTCAAGGGCTTCACTTTGCGTTACTGTACCTCTAGTTTCACTTGCAACTTTCCATTCACGGCGAAATTGGCATTCAAGTACGATATAACGTTTACCGTCCATTACTTGGAGTTCATTTCTAAACATAGCTACCTACGACTATTTCGCATTGCATTTAGCCATTCTTGAGCATCAGTTCGGCTTGCGAACATCAACCCTTGCTCGGCTCTACTTTTTGTTTGGCAATCATCAGCATCTTCATAAACCCATTCTTCAATGCTCGTAAAGTCCATATCTCCATCATAACAATCAACGTCATAAACATTGATAGTATAGTATCGTTTACCAACTTCAAGTTTTATAACAGGGCAAGGTAAATCTAATTGCACTCTTGGGCGTGGTTCTTCCCACAGTACTTTTTCTAAACTAAATGACTCACTCATTATTTACCTCACTAACACCGGTACTTTTACCAGTTAAAGCTTCCAAAACCTCAACAGCCTCCTCTTTGCTCTCAAACTCCAAATCCAGCCGCCAAACAGAGCTTTTATTAAGGTGTGATTCGGGGTAAATACTATCGGTTAATGGTTTTGGTAATGCTTTAACTTCTGCAGATCCATTAGGGTTATAAAGTCCACCACCTAACATTGCATAACCGGCAATGTCTTGATAGTTGTCTTGATGATTTGCTCCGTTATTTAAAATTCGGGCAATTTTGAATAACATCATCTCAACGGCGATTTGCTGTGGCCAAGTGAGCTTTTCTGCGTGTGAGTCGCTGACTTTGCGTAAACCTCCATAAATCTTGGCGAAACTGTCGTAGTTGCCGTGTTGTTGTTCACGTTCATCTAAAATGTGTTGAGTTGTTTTCATCGTGAATTTTCCTCGAGAAATAACCGCTTGTATTCAAACAAGCGGTCGATTTTCATTAAAAACTTACAAGTAAACTTATAAGATAACTTACAAGCTAGATCGCAATCGTACCGATATTGACCTTGATTGATGTTTCGCTAAGTGCATCGGCTAGTTTTTCCGCAAACTCGGTAGCAATCGACTCTTCAATTTGCTCAGCTTGAACTAAGCGGGCGGTTAATACCGGCTCGCCACTACCGGTTAGCACCTGTACACGCAGAGTAAATGAGCGAGTGTCTAAGCCGTTGTATGGATTGCAAGTAAATACAAGGTGAGTTGGCAGTTGCAGTGTAGATTTAGCTTCCACTGATTCCATTGCTGATTTTTTAGCAGCAAAATCGCTAAGTTCGTGTTCTTCGTTGCGAGCGTAGTCAATAGTCATCTTACGCACGGCTTGTACGGCATTTTTAATGCTGATTTCGTCATCGTCGTGGTAAGCATTTAAGTAAATGCCCCAATCTTCAATGAAATCTGAAAACTCACGCTGTGAACAGCGTGTACCGTTAATTTCACATAAGGACTTGTAAGCAGCGGTTTTCTTCATTACCAACTTCGCACGGTGTTTTGCGTGACCGGCTTGTTCTCGGTTGCCCATATCAAATACAATTTCCGCACTCATTTTCTCTTGGTCAATAAAGCATTGTGCGTTTTCTTGGGCATTGGCGGTAGCATATTCAATCAGGCTACCGAAACGTTGCGTTGAAAACGCTGCACGGAATTGGTTACGGTGAGCTTGGAAAGGTTCTAGTGATTGTAATGTAATGCCTTCAGGTAACATTACTGTGCCAAAATCAGTTTGAACCTCTTTAGTCGCAGCTACAGCAAGAGCGGAGATTTGTTGAATAGTCGATTGATCCATTTTTAAGTTCCTTTTTGTTTGAGTAAAAAAATAAAGCCACGCATTAACGTGGCTATCGAAAATTAAGCAGCTGCTTTAGATAGAGCCTTTAAACCGCTAGGGCTTTCTTTTACTGCCGTTTCTGTTTTTTCAGGTGTAGCAGATAATGCCCCACCTTTATGAACATACATTGGTGTGGCGGTCGTATCCTCTTCCGCTGATTTACCACGCTTGGTCGGTTTGACATAGCTCAATTTGTGCTGAATTTGAACAGATGGGCTGTCGCTATCCATTTTGTCTAAGCTAAATTCAACCGTAACTTTGCCTTTCTTATCGTGAGTTAGTACGCCTAACGCCACGTCTGAAAGAGCTGTAGCCAGCTTGTCTTTGAAAATACCGCAATCTAATTCATCTAAAAATTCAGGTACGTTTGTTTTTGCCATTTTGGGTTCTCCTATATTAGGGGTTGAATAAAATTGTTAGAACGGAATATCATCATCAAAATCTCGTGATTCTGAATCCGTCATTACTTGGTTATAGGGATTGCTTGGCGGTGGATTGCCTGGCGGTTCGGTCGCCCAATTATTGTTGCTGTTACCACCGTTCGGGCTACCTAGCATTTGTAACTGGTCTGCGATGATTTCGGTTATCCAGCGGTCTGCGCCGTCTTGGGCTTGCCATTTGCGAGTGCGTAGTTTGCCCTCAACATAGACTTGAGAGCCTTTTTTGAGGTATTTGCCGATAATGTCGGCTAAATTCCGAAAGGCAATAATGCTATGCCATTCAGTCTGCTGTTTTTTCTCGCCTGAGTTTTTATCCGTCCATTCAGTCGAAGTTGCCACACTGATTTTGGCGACTGAATCGCCATTTGGCATTGTTCGTAGTTCAGGGTCGTTACCTAGACGACCGACAATAATCACTTTGTTAATTCCTGCCATTGTTATTCCTTATAAAGTTTAATTGGTTTATCTCTGCCAACGTTGAACCGCTCAATTTTGCGGTTAATCAACATAATTGCGTTTTGGCGGCTGTATTGTGGGTGGGTTGAATGTTGTAATTTGCCGTCATAGTAAAACTTGGCGACAAATTGTTTACCGACCGCCACAATCTCTACACCGGTTTCAATATTTTGTGTCATATTTGCCTCCGCAGTATTGATCGCCGTTATGTTTAACTACCCAAACGCCTTGATTGCGTTCGCATTTGTAACGCTCAAGTTGTACGTGGTCGTCATAGTCCTTTCGCCCGACAATGCCTAATAGCAAAATTAGCAAGGCTAGTGGGGCAAGTTGTTTCATTCTGTTCATAGGATTGTCCTTTAGGGTTAAAAAAAGCCCACGTTTTACGGTGGGCAAATGGAGCGACTTGCGTCTAGATTGTAGTAAACAGTGTCCGTGATTTTATACTTGCCACGGACAGCAAGCCCTGCTTGTCTCTCACCACTCGCAGGAATATAATTAAAGACCTCTCATCACTAAAAATCAGGAACTTTACAATGTGGGAAGTATTGATACCCTCTATCTTTTCTATAATAAAAGAACACTTTGATAACATAGTTATGCGTATTACAACTTGGTTTCTGTCCTTTATTATCTGTTGGCTATATATACCAATAGATATACAAGATCATTTACTGGCTAATGCCCTACCAGGACTACCTACTTATACATTGCTCTATATTTTTTATTTGGTCGCTGCTACAGCTTTTTGGCAAATGTTTATCCTTTGCTTGGATGTCTTTGCATTGATAATTAATAAAATTATTAAAGGCCCAGCTATGGATCAACAAACCAATAGGGTTGACGTTGATAATAAATAAAATTAATAAGCATTGTTTTACCTTCATAATTTACCTCTAGCTAAATATTCCAGAACATACTTTCTTAAATACGCTTTGGAATAACTGCGTGTCTGCCCACGCCGTCGCCCGTCCAGCTTTTGCCATTTCTGTCGGGTGCTGCTTGTATCCGTACTTACTCAAACTTTAGATAAGCGTGATTGCTTAGGACTGATACCAGTGTTGCCTTTTCAGCTCTCCACACCTTGCGAGTGTGTTGCCTAAACCTTGCCACCTCTTTTTGGCAAGTCGTTCAAATTTGTATGTCAGGGTCTAACCAACCTTGCCGAACTATCAACTTTAAATTGACAGTTGCTTGAGGTTGTTAATATCATCCGCACAAGCACCGAATTGTTAAAGAGCGTTGAGCCGTAGCTCGTTTTGATGAACAAAGTTTAAGAAAACTTAAACATTAAGTCAATTAAAATTTAAGTTTATTTAATAAATATTTTTAAGATTTCTTAAATTTCAATTGGTTATGATTTCTTGGTTGATTATTTTTTAAACTATTGAAATATAATTATTGAGATTGCTAGCTTGATCACAGACCAGAAATCACGCTTTTGAGAAAATAAGAAAGGATTTCTATGGAGGTTATATGAAAAAACTACTGATGACTTTATGTTGTTTACCCGCTTTTGCTTTAGCTAACGAAACAGGGGAAAGTTGTTCTAAGATTGAGGATAGTACAAAACGCTTGGAATGTTACGATAGTATCTTTGTAAAAAAAGATGCCGGTAAAGAGGAAGTTACCGCTGAAAAATCTAAGTGGGAATATGAGCAAGAGAAAGATGAACTGCGTAATGCTACAACTTATCTTGCGAGAATAAGATCGACTAATACAATAGATTTTGGTTTTCCGTATGATTCATCTGGACTGAATTTAATGCTACGCAAAGACCCTAAGTATGGCAACGATGTCATTTTCAGTATTCATGGGCAGTTTAATGGCTGTATGATTGATAGTTGTAAAATTACGGTGAAGTTTGATGATGGTAAATTGGAAAGTTATCGAATGGTTGGAGCAGATGGCGGCAGCAATGATACGCTTTTCATCGAAAATGCAAAAGCAATGAAAACTTTTGTAGATAAGCTGAAAAAGTCGAAAAAATTAATTGTAGAAGCGAGCTTTTATAATTATGGCAAAGGGCAATTTACCTTTGATACACAAGGTTTAGAGTGGAAGCATTTTTAGCCGGTAAGATATATCTAAAACTAATATGGATAGATAAAAAAACCGCCACAAGGCGGTTAATTATTTTGTGAGCGTAATTTGATTTTTAATCTGTAAGTTGGAACAGTCAAACCAAGCTAAGTTCACAAGTTGAGAGCTATTCATTGAATGAAATTTTTCAGCTTGTTCAATAAAATGAGGGAGCAATTTATCAATTGTTGCGTGGGCATCAGGCGTTACAATTCCTAAAATTTGAAAACATTCCTCTTCAAAAAAGTGCTGTGTATAAATCACAAAATTATCACAGGTCCTATTTAACCCATTTCTTCTTTGCCACGTTTTCAAATCAAAATCAGTTTGATAAATTGCTATATGAATTTTATGTAGATTGCTTAATTCAGCTTGAGGATTTCGTTCGAAACGTCCATAATGCCCTAGAAAGCTAGGATAAGCTCCTGTATCGTGAAATAAAGCTAGACCTACTGCAATCACATCAGCCTTAGGGAAACTAAGCATATCATTAGATAAACAGAACTTAGCTGGCATTCAGAATTTTCTCCTCAAGGGCTTTAGCATTTTGGCTAATTGTTGCCACCTCATCTGGAGAAAGAGATAAGCCTTGTACCTCCACAATTCTGATACCGTTAAGACTATCATTTAACTGTTTTAGGTTTGATTTAAATGTATTACGAACAGCTGAGAATAGACGAAACTCTTGAGTATAGAGAGCATAGATAATCTTTTCATATTTATTTTTGAATTGATGAAATGTGAAATCTAACACTCCATTGACAATATACAGAACATCGAGTTCGGCTTTGGTAATGCCTTTCTTTTTACTTACCCAGTCATTCAGCTCTTGAATTTGATGTGATAAATCGACAAGTTTCTCAAAACGAGCTTTGGCACTCTCTTTCTTTTGAGCAAAAATTGCTCCAGCCTCTTGATGGATTTCTTGTGAAACATTAAAAAGTGCTTCGCTTGCGTGTAGCTCTCCAGAACCTAAAGCAGCAAGCAATCCGAGTGAAGCAAACGTTTTTTTCATTGTGAAGTCTCCAAATTTTGCTGAATTATACTATCAAAAACGAATGAATAGATAGTCTTTTATAAATCTAGCTTATCTCTTTCTTCGATAAATACGATGCTCTACCATTGTCCCAATAATTCGGATTTCTTGCTTTAGCGTTGATAGTTTATGGTAATCAGGATTAAGAGCGATAAGCTCAAAATGCTGCCTTCCGTATTCGTCTAAGTCTTCTAACGGGCGGTATTTTTTGAAAGTAGCCTCATAATCGCCATTAATTGCTGCCACAAACTCACCGGCGTGCGGTTGTACATCAGGATCAATAATTACTCGGTCTCCTTCAATAAAATCAGGCTCCATCGAGTCCCCTTTGATTTCTAGGGCAAAAGCATTTTCAGACACATCAAGATCAGTCAGGATATATTCATAATCCCCACAGGTTTCACGAAAATCGTCAATTCCCGTCCATTGTCCGGCTTGAATATAGCTAATTAATGGGACTTTAGTCATACCGAGGCTAGCAGGTAGAACATTAGATTCCCCATTACCACGCAAGAGCCAACTAATATCGCATTGCAATACTGTAGATAAATCTAAAATATTCTCTGAATTTGGCTTAGTCGTACTACTTTCCCATTGAGATACTGCAACGTGTGAGACCCCTTTTAACGCAGTAGCAAGATCTTTCTGTGTCAATTTTAATTCTTTTCTACGGCTTTTAATTCTATCGCCCAAGGTCTGAGTATTCATAGTATCCCCTTAAAGGTAAAAATAAAGTTGCTGTTAAGTTATCTTAACATTTATTGACTTAAGTTTCCTTTAATTATATATTTAAGAAGTCTTAAATAAAATTCAAGAAAGGAATTAAGAAAATATGAAAAAAGATGATGTACTCGAACATTTCGGAACTCTAGAAAAAGTGGCGGCAACTTTAGGAATTAGTGTGTCAGCTGTTTCTCAATGGGGAGAGATTATTCCTGAGAAAAATGCGTACAGATTACAAGAGATCACTGCCGGTAAGTTAAAGGTCAAACACTCACTTTATAGAAATAGAAGCAAATAAAAAACCACCGCTGGAACGGTGGCTCTTTAAAACTAAACAACGAAAGGTAATTTCGATGAACCAATTATTAAACATTCCAGAACAAAAATCAAGCATTACGATAAGCAGCATTGAAATTGCTCAACTTTGCGAAAAACGCCACGATCACGTAATGGTGGATATTCGCAAGATGTTGGCGGAGCTGAATTTGAACTCTCCCGAATTTTCGGGGCAGTACAAAACCAAAGACGGCAGAATTCAACCCTGCTTTTTCCTGCCCAAACGAGAGGCAATGATTTTAGTCTCCGGCTATCGCATTGACCTAAGAGCCAAAATCATTGATCGCTTAGAGGAGCTAGAAAAGCAACATCAGCCCTCTATCCCTAAAAATTACCCTGAGGCACTACGAGTAGCGGCAGAGTTGGCGGAACAAAACCAAGTCTTATTGTTAGAAAAACAGCAAACCACCGCAGAGAACAACGCCTTGAAGTCCTATTTTGAACCTGGTTTAACACCCGCTCAATTTGTGAAAGGGCTGAATGGCGTGAACAGCAACAAAATTAACGATTATTTACGTTCTCGTGGCTGGTTATACAAAGAAAAGCATTGTTGGCGAGTGTGTAGCCAATTTCGGGATAAGTACCTGACTGAATCATTTAAGCGAATTGAGGTTGATCCTGTAGAGCGTATTGAGATGACTACCTACAAGCCAATTTTACTTGAGAAAGGTGCGGTTAAGATTTTTGAGGCTTATTTACAAGGTAAATTACCAATGAAAGCCGATTGGAACGGTAAATATTATCACAGTAAGGTGGCGGTATGAGTATGTTATTAATGGTTAAAGCGATGAATTGTACGGTGGGAAATTCTGCCCGTAAATTAGTGCTGTTAAAACTCGCTGATAACGCAAATGATGATGGTGTTTGCTTTCCTAGTTATCAATTTATTGCAGATAAGTGTGAAATGTCTAAACGCAGTGCCATTAGCCATATTGATGAATTAATCAAAATGGGATATGTGAGCAAAAAATCACGCAAAAACAAAGATGGTTCTAGTTCGAATTTATATCAATTACACCTTGATGACCCTAGTGAAAAATCTGCACTAGGGGGTGAAAATATTTCACTACCTAGTGAAAATTTTGCACTAGGGGGTAGTGAAAATTCTGCACCCATAACCAGTCACTCTATTAACCAGTCAATTAACCATAATACGTCCGAACAAAATTCGGACGGCGTGGATAAAAAATCAAAATATCGTTTTTCTGACGATGATATGGCGGTAGCAGAATGGATTTTTAAACGAGTTAAGCAACTCGCTCCTCAGACCAAAGCCTCTTACTTGCCGAATTGGGCAAATGAAGTTCGGCTGATGGTGGAACGTGATAAACACACTCATCAAGAAATTTGCTCGTTGTTTAAATTTGCGACCGAACACCATTTTTGGGGCAGGAATATCCTAAGTGTTGTATCTCTTCGAGCTAAGTGGGATCGGCTAAATCTAGAAAGGCAATCATCATTACGACCAAACAATATTCACTCAGCAACAGGCAATGGTGATATTCAAGACACAACGGGGTTTTCAAAAGGTCTTGTTGTTGATGTAGGAGGAGGGACAAAATGGGAATTTTAGCTACAACGACTCAAAATCAAGTATTACCTGTTGAGATTGTGGAACAAGCAGAGGTGGAAACAACCAAGATTTTCAACCGCTTGAAAGCAACTCACTTAGGCTGGCGAGCCAATATCAAGAGTCAAGCCGAATATGATAATGCTCGCCGTGAATGGGTTCGTTTGTTGATTGAAAATCGCTTAACGCCAAAAGAAGTTGAACGAGGCTTGAAAATTGCGGATACCGATAAAAATCCCTATTTACCGAGCTTTGGACAATTCCTCGAATGGTGTAAATCCATTGACTACGCAGAATTAGGTTTGCCTGATATGGATCAATTCCTCAAGCGTTTAAATCATTTTTCCGCTTTTGGGTTTACTGAAATCGATAATTTTAAGTTTCGTTCAAACGCTGAATATTGGCTCTTAACTGACCTTTATGAACGAAATCGAAAACATAGTTGGAAAGATGAAACATTACGTAACCAAGCTGAAAAAGCGTTAGTAGAGATGGCAAAACGGATTATGAGCGGTGAACAAATTCCACCTCCTAAGCCAGTAATCGAAGAGAAAAAGAAAGTGCCAATAGATCCACGCATTCAGCGAATTTTGGACGAGAAGAAACAAGCAGGAGCAATGCAATGACAGATTTTGATAAAGACACTTACCAAACGCCAAAGTATTTCCGTAATTGGCTAAATCATCGCTATGCGTGGTTTCACATTGACGGTTGTTCTAACGGCTAAAACGCATTGTATAGCTACTGGATTGGCAAAGCGGCAGAAGGCTTGGACGAAGACACGCTAAGTGGTCAGATTGCCGAGGATTTCTTGGCAGAAAACTTGCTCGATGTGATCTTGGAACGTGTGGCAGATTGGGGCGAATTACTCCGTATCTTCGTTAATCCGCCATATAGCAATCCACTCCCTTTTGTTCAGCGTGCTGCGGAGCTGAAAAAAGCCGGTCATATTGTGGTAATGCTGTTGCCGGCAGACAAATCTACTCGTTGGTATCAGGTTATCCAAGAAAACGCTAGTGAGGTGATCGACATTATCGGTGGGCGTATTAATTTTATTAATCCGCTCACAGGCGAGGAAGTGAAAGGCAACAACAAAGGCTCGATGGTAGCGGTGTTCGACCCGTTTGTGGAAGGAATTGTCACCCGTCAAATGCCACTAGATAAAATCAAGGAATGGGGAAAATAGAATGAACTACTGGGAATTATTTATTGGTCTTGGTGCGGTAATTGGCATATTCATTTTTTTACTTTGTGTTGGTGTATTTATGTTGCTCGTTCAAGCCTATGATGATACCGAGAAATGGGGGCAGTAATGGCGGAAAGTTTATTACTGACACCTTATTTCCAAACTGAAGTCGGCATTGTGTTTTACCGTATGCCTAAAGATGTTTCTCCTGCCGCATTCGGTGAGCGGACATTATTGCAACCGGCACCGACTGATTTAGCGACGGTTAAATCAGGTAAGGTTGCAAATGTTTCCGAAAATTCGACCGCTTGTAAAGAGCTAGCAGCATTTGCGAAATCGGAAAACGTGAGAGCGGCATTAAATACGCGTGATAGATATAACAACGAATTTCCGTATATGCGATTTGTGAAATCTATTCAGACCTGCCAATGCCGAGATGGCAAATACTGCCATACGGAAAAAGTGCTGGTAGAGAATAAAAACAGTGCAGTAAATCTCTGTTGGCATCACGACAAAATGAGAATGGACGGAGAAATCCAAACCGAAAAACTAGAAGAGTTGGCGGACGAAAATTGGGAAAGATTTATAGCTCAACAAATCCGATTAACTTTACGCAAAACGCAATACACCTCGATTGAATTTTCTGACTTGGTGTTATTTGCGAGTATGAAAGGTCTGCTAAATGAATTAGAGGATAATGCATTGCAGCTATTCTTAGGTTATCCAGCTTTAAATAATAGCGGTTTCAGCCGAGAAAGCAATATCGGTTTTGATGATGTGCCTAATGCTCGATCCAATCTAAAACAATGGGCTGAAACGTTAAAACTGAAAGTCGAGCCGGAGCCGTTGGCGGCATTTATGGCAAAACCGAAATTACAGCGGTTTGAATGGCGTAAGTGGTTGCAGTTTGTAAAAGCACAACCTTGTATGTGTTGTGGGCAACAAGCAGACGACCCACATCATATTATCGGCTATGGCGGAGCGATGGGGAGCAAACAGCACGATTTATTCGTTATTCCGCTCTGCCGTATTCATCACGATGAATTACACCGCAATGTGGGTAAATTTGAACAAGATTACGGCTCACAGTTGGAGTTGTTGGTTAAGTTTTTAGACCGAGCGATAGGTTTGGGGGCGTTAGAAATTGATGGTTGAATTAGTGCTGCCCTATCCGCCAAGTGTAAATGACTATTGGCGGTGGGTGAGCAAAACAAGACGAGTGGTGTGTAAACGAGGTAAAGATTACCAATGAGCAACATTTCTCGCAGCACAGAATAAACCTAAATTTGGCGGACAGGTTGAAATTGAGTGCGATGTTTACTTCCCAGACAACCGAGATAGGGATTTGGATAACTTAGGCAAATGTATTTTAGATTCGTTGGTATATAGCAAAGTCATTGTTGATGACTCCCGAAAATATGTCAAAAAACTGACATTTGAGGACAAGGGCAATCAAAAAGGCGGTGCGGTAATTGTAAGGATTAAGGAGAGGCTAGATGTTAATTGATATTAAAGGTATTTTACGTTTTTGGGGTTATTCCGCCAACGGCAGACTCGGCACGGAATTTCCCTGTGTGGCAGCAGGTATGAAACCCGCTGTATCGGCAAGCAACCACCGCATATTACGTTTAACTGACGAATCCATTTTTGAAATTGACCGTTGTATCAAGCAACTTAAAGAGCAAGAGCCTCAACAATATGAGGTGCTGATTGGTCGGTATGCAGCAAGGGTATCTGATACACAAATCGAAAAAGTATTAGGTATCAGTCACTCCACCTTTAAACGAGAATTGGCACAGGCGGAAATGTATGTGCTGGGTGTGGTAGTTGGGTTGAAATTGGCGTTGGTAGTTTAAATAATGTGATCTACATCACGGTTTCATTCTAATAAATACGATAGAGTATAAGCTCCTTTTACCTATGGAGATTTTGAAAATGAGCCAAAATATATTCAAAGAAAGAGTGTTATCTCACATTCAACACGTTATTAAAGTAGGTTCACATTGCACCACTGAAGAAACAACTAAACAGGCTTTAATTCTTCCATTATTAGATATTCTAGGATTTAACCCATATGATCCAACTAAAGTACGAGCTGAATATGGTGCTGATTTTCCAGGAGCTAAAAATGGTGAACGAGTTGATTATGCTCTATTTTGTCACGATGTCCCTGTTATGTTCATTGAGGCAAAATCGTATAATGAAAATTTAACAAATCATTCTCCGCAGTTATCCAGATATTTTAATGCAACTCCAGAGGTAACAGTTGCAGCCGTCACTAACGGAAGAGAATGGCGTTTTTTTACTGATTTAAAAGATAAAAACATAATGGATGAAGCTCCATTCTTAAGAATTAACTTTGAAAATGTAGATGATTCCAAAATAAATCAATTAAGCCAATTTTGCCACGACCGTTTCCAACCCGAAGCTTTGCGAACATTAGCCGAAGAAAGTGTCTATTTATCCGCATTTACAAAAACAATTAGTGAAAGCTTAAAAGAAGTCGATCAAGAATTTGTAAGATATGTTGCTGGTCGCTCTAATGTAGGTAGACAATTAAATCAACGTTTTATTGATTCGATAACACCGATTGTGAAACAAGCCGTAGAGAAAGCGGTTAGTGCAATGGTTGTATCTGGACTTTCAAGCCAAGTTCAAGGGCCTGAGCCAAAAGAAACAGAGAATACTGAAATTGACGAAAAAGCTCCAATTATTGATGCAACAAATAGCAAGATTGTTACTACATATACGGAACGATTGCTGTTTGATTATGTTGTATTAATTCTTGGCGAGAATACGGAATTAGTCGCAAAAGACACTGAAAGTTATTTTAGTGTTTTATATCAAGGTAAATCTAATCGTTGGATTTTGAGATATTTCGATAATAAACAGCAACCGTGTATCAATGTACCATTAGAGCTACTTGATATCCACCAGGCAGAAATCCAACGAGCTGGTTTGGAAGTCAATGGTAACAACATTATAATTAACAGGCCTGAAAATATTCTAAGAATCAGTGGCTTAATTCGAGATTGTTTAGAATATTGTCAAAATGATGAAAATTTCTCAAGAAAGAAATAACCATATCGCCCCTTGACAGCCAAGGGGCTTTTTTATTATGATGTTTTCAAGGTCTCAAAAGCCTTATAAAGCACGGTAATTCACCCCGTCAGCGTGATTTTTTTGTATCTGCAATTTACAAGCGGTCAAAAAATAACAATTTTTTACAATGGTCGAGAGTGCGAGGAATACAATACCGCAAGGAAATAACTCCGCTCGATGCTTTACGAGTTTTGAGCTCTCGACCGCCCGATTTATCGGGATTTCTCTCAAAAGGAAATAAAGCGATGACTAATCAAACTTCTACTCAACTTTCTACATTCAATTTTGAAAATTCAGCAATCCGTGTAATCGCAGTAAATGGCGAACCTTGGTTCGTTGCAAAAGATGTATGTGATGCTATCGGTATTGATAATAATCGTAAAGCTCTACTAGCATTAGACGATGATGAAAAGGGTGTAACTTTAAGTAACACCCTTGGCGGACAGCAGGAAATGAACATCATCAGCGAAAGCGGAATGTACACCTTAATCCTCCGTTGTCGTGAAGCCGTGAAAAAAGGTTCAGTGCCACATCGTTTCAGAAAATGGGTTACAGCCGAAGTGTTACCGCAAATTCGCAAGACTGGGCAATATTCGCAAAATAATCAGCAAATCGCACCGCTTGCTCCACCACCAAAGAAATACACCTTTGAATTTACCGAAGATGAATTGCTCGATCTCGCTTGGGCGTGGTTCGCATTCATTCGTGGTATTCACACATTCCGCCATATTTATTCGGCATTTGAAAAATTAGGTTCAAATATGTCGGGCAATATTTATGGGCAAGGTTTTGAATATGCAACAACCGCTAGAAATGCCCACAAAGTGATCAATCGACTAACCAAAGATTTCCAATATGACTACGACAGCAACTGGCGAGTGCTGAAACATATTCGAAGCTTTGACCCAACATTCAAACAGCCAACATTCTAATTGCAAAAAATTAACTCAAACTGACCGCTTGTGAAACATCAAGCGGTGGATTTCTACACATGAAATTTGGGCGAGGTGCTGTATGTTGAAATATATTTTAGTCGGTTTATGCTTTGTTGGTGCGTATGCGTTAGATTTAAGTAGTGATTGCGATGGACATTATTGTGGCGGTAGTGCTCAAGTGGTCAAAAAAGATTGACAAGGTTCACCTGAAAGTGTATCGTTTATGTAATCCTTGCGATTAGTGCAAGTGCATTACGCAACACTATTTTTATAGCCCTGATTGGTTTTCCAGTCGGGGCTTTTTTATTGCCTCAAAAATGAGGTGGAGTATGAAATATATGAAAGATATGGGGACGCAAAGCTATATTTGGTCTAGCTTTGGTGGTTTTATTGCTTGGTTAAGCGATCAGCAAAACTTAATGATATTAAGCCTAGCTATTGGTATTGTTACAGCTTGTGCGAATTTGTATCAGCGTTGTGAAGATGGTAAACGGCGTAAGCGTGAAGATGAACGGGCGGAAGAGCTTCATCAAGCGAAAATGGCAAGATTGAGAAAGGGGCTAAGTGATGAGTAAAAGCCTTAAATATGGCAGTGGTATCGTTTGTGGTATCGCTGCCATTATTACATTAGTCCAATATCAACATCCCGAAATCCGCACTAACCAAGCTGGATTAGAGATTATCGGTAATGCTGAGGGTTGCAGACGTGATCCGTATAAATGCCCTGCCGATGTAATCACGGTTGGCATTGGCTCAACGGAGTTTGGCGGTGAAAAGATTGACCCAAATCGTATTTATTCTGACAAAGAAATTGCTGAGCGTTGGGCAAAAGATTTGAAGATTGCGGAGAGTTGTGTCAATCGTCATTTTAATGGTAAAGACATGAACGATAATCAATTTTCGGGAATGACGTCCGCTGTATTTAATATGGGTTGTTATAACATGAGATTTTATCGGAATAAACAAGGTCAATATGTGCAGACTACCATCCATAAACTCGCAGTGAATAAACAATTTGAGGAGATGTGTCATCGACTACCTGACTTTATTCGTGCCAGTGGTAAGGTGTTGAACGGATTGGTTATCCGCCGTGAAAAGGAGAAAGCATTATGCTTAACTGGATTAGTGGCACGATAGCCATTGTGATTTTGGGCTTGTGTGTATGGTTATGGGGTCAGTCTCAGATTATAGATAGCTTAAGAGCCGAGAACCACATACAAGCCCAAACTATCGAACAGCAACAAAAAGTCAATCAACGGCTGCTGATACGCTCGAGCAAGAGCGACAAGCGGTCGAAAAAAGCCAAAAAATTGCAAATGAGCTGCGAAATAAAGTGGAGATTGTTCAAAATGAGATTAAGTCAATTCTCGCCCAAGACAGTTGTGCTAAAACTGATTTGCCTAATGGCGTGGCTGATAGTATTAAGCGGCTGCACCAGCAAAACAATCGTCAGCACTGAGTATTTATATCCGCCAGCAGCATACCTAGTACCGTGCGAGCGGACAGAGTNGCACCAGCAAAACAATCGTCAGCACTGAGTATTTATATCCGCCAGCAGCATACCTAGTACCGTGCGAGCGGACAGAGTTTAGCGGTAAAACCTACGGCGATACGGTCGAGTATCTCGTTAGAGTAATGGGAGAGCGTGATTTGTGTGCTAATCAAATTGACCGTATCAGAGAGTGGCAAGCACAGGCTAAACAGGGTTTTAAATGACTTGGCGGATTAAACCGCTATTGAGAGTGGGAGCTTAATTGCTCCCTTTTCATTTGCGTTACATTACTTAGTTATGCTTTTGATTGTATTAAGATCATAACTAAGCAATGTGTTGTATTAAAAAAAGGATTACTTATGATTATTAAATTGAAATTAGGTTCGGTGCTTGTGTTATCACAAGTTAAACAAGCGACTATTGCATACGCTGATTCAGAGGAGTATCAAACAGCAATCGAGCAAGCCAAGAAAGGTTTACGTGATGAAGATAAAGGTAAATCGTTTGAAACTGTTCTTCACTTACCTGCTGTGTATGCCGATGAAGATGGACAAGAAGAAGTTTGCCCTGAGCAGATTGCAACTACAGTACGTTCAGATAATGTAAGTGGCGATCCTGTTGCGGTGGTATTAATTCCAGATGATAACGTGGTTGGCGAACTGCAATCTATTTTCATTTATAAGACAGATTATGCGGAAGTGCTTACTGATACAGGCACTACACTAAGTAAAGTAAAAGCTAAACGTTATCGATAACTTATTATGCCAGCTAGAATCCCCAAAGCCTGTCGCAAGCAAGGCTGCAAGCATACAACAACTGATCCGAGTGGGTATTGTGATACACACAAGGATTGCGGTTGGCAGAGACATCAGCAAGGTAAAACATCATCGCAACGTGGCTACGGCTCACAGTGGCGAAAGCTAAGAGCAATCGTACTAGAGCGTGATAAGCATTTGTGCCAAGCCTGTTTGCAGCGAGGTTTGTATGTATCAGCCTCAACGGTGGATCATATCGTTGCCAAAGCACACGGTGGTACAGATGAATTGAATAACCTACAAAGTTTGTGCTACTCGTGCCATAAAACGAAAACCGCACGAGAACGGTTAGCGTAAAAATTTGGCAGGGAGGGGGGAGGAAAATCGCTAGGGCGAACGCTCTTGGAAACCGCCCCCTGAACTCAATTTTTACAACCGCGAAATTAAAAATTTAGGGTACACGCCAAATGACAGGAAAAGCCACTACGCCGGGGCGAGGGCGAAAACCCATCCCGACCAAAGTGAAAGAGCGTCGAGGCAACCCCGGAAAACGAAAGCTAAATCAGGATGAACCTGAATTTAGCCCATTTAATGAACATAGCCCACCACCGCCCCAGCTTAATGAAGATGGTCAGCGAATGTGGGCTTTTCTTTTGAAAGAATTATTACCTCAAGGTGTACTGTTTCAAACCGATCTTGAGGTTGTAGCCAACTATTGCATCGCTTATCAGAACCGAAATTCAGCCTGTAAAGACATTGATAAATACGGCACATTTGTAGAAAACAGTAATGGCGGACTCTCCAAAAACCCCGCCTTTACCGTTTTGAACGAAGCTCTTAAGCAGATGACAACCTTTGGCTCTTTGCTCGGGCTTGACCCAAGCAGCCGCCAACGCCTAACCGGTAAAGCAGACGAACAAAACATCAATCCATTTGCGGAGTTATTACAATGACAGACAATATCAAAAAAGCGACAAAATACGCCAAAGATGTTGTTACAGGCAAAATTCCTGCCTGTCGATTCATCGTAAAAACCTGCCAACAATATCTTGATGATCTTGAACGCCAACAAGCAGTCGAATTTCCCTATTATTTTGCGGAAGACAAAGCGGAAAAAGCCTGCAAGTTCATTCAATATTTACCGCACACCAAAGGCGAATGGGCGTTAAAACGCCAAAACATCACGCTTGAACCGTGGCAATTGTTTATTGTAGCGAATGCTTTTGGCTGGCTACGCAAATCAAACAACCTTCGCCGCTATCGTGAAATTTATGTTGAAGTACCACGCAAAAACGGCAAATCGGCAATTTCCGCTGGTGTCGGCTTATATATGTTTTGTATGGACAACGAATTTGGAGCTGAAGTCTATTCAGGTGCAACCACCGAAAAGCAAGCGTGGGAAGTTTTTCGTCCTGCCCGATTGATGTGTAAGAAAACCGATCTACTCTGCTCAACATTCGGTATTGAAGTAAACGCATCAAATCTCAACCGCCCGTCAGACGGCTCACGCTTTGAACCGCTTATCGGCTCACCAGGTGATGGAGCAAGCCCAAGTTGTGCGATTGTGGACGAATACCACGAACACAAAAACGATGAACTCTACACCACAATGCTCACCGGTATGGGAGCAAGAAAACAGCCGTTAATGTTCATCATCACTACTGCAGGTTACAACATTGAAGGGCCGTGTTACGACAAACGACGTGAAGTGATTGAAAAACTTAACGGAGCAATCCCAAATGACGAACTATTCGGCATCATATACACCATTGATGAAGATGATGACTGGACGGACGAAAGCGTACTCCGAAAAGCAAACCCTAATTTTGATGTATCGGTTTACGGCGATTACCTGATTAGCCAACAAAACAAAGCTATCAACAACGCACGGCTTACCAATACTTTTAAAACCAAACACCTAAACGTATGGGTATCGGCGAAAGAGAGCTTTTTCAATATGGTTAGCTGGGAAAACTGCAAAGATGAAAGTCTCAGCCTCAATGATTTCCAAGACGACGAGGTGTATTTAGGGCTGGATATGGCTCGCAAACTGGATATGAATTCGCTCGTTAAAGTCTTTAGCCGAATCATTGACGGTAAACGTCATTACTACTGTATTGCCCCTGAATTTTTCGTGCCGGAAGATACGGTTTACAACACTGATACTGCCTTAAAACGTGTTGTCGATAAATATCAAAAATGGGTAAATAGCGGAAATCTCACGGCAACAGACGGTGCGGAAGTGGACTATCGAGAAATCGAAGAAGTCATCAAAGAAACCAACCACCAACACCGAGTGTCTTGCGTAGCGATTGACCCGCACGGAGCGATTGCAATCAGCCACAACTTGGCGGACGAAGGCTTAAACCCGATAACGATTACCCAAAACTACACTAACCTCTCCGACCCGATGAAAGAATTGGAAGCAGCGATTGAATCAGGTCGTTTTCATCACGACGGCAACCCGATTATGACGTGGTGTATCGGTAACGTTGTCGGTAAAACCGTACCGGGTAATGATGATGTGGTTCGCCCGATTAAAGAAATCCCCGAAAACAAAATCGACGGAGCTGTCGCCCTAATGATGGCAATCGGTCGCATTATGTTGAATGTGGACGATAATTTTTTCCCTAATGAGGTATTAGAATTATGAAAACGCTCCTAACAGATATTATCGGTATTGGCGGATTTTTAATGCTTTGTTATGGCGTGTATCTCCAATATGGAGAGGCTATTGCTTGTATGTCTGGCGGAACACTTTTATTGCTCTATGCTCTTATAAGTGCAGGAGGTAAGCAGTGATTTTTGACAAACTTTTTACCACTCGCTCACTGGAAAACCCCGCTGTCCCCTTAAGTGCAGAAAATGCGTATGAAGAATTATTCGGCACGCAACCTACAAAAATCGTTAGTCCTGATCTCGCAATGAAATTGGCGGCGGTTTATGCTTGCGTATATGTTCTTTCCAGCTCTATTGCTCAATTACCGCTCCACGTTAAACGCAAAAGCGGCGATAAAGTAGAAACCGTTCGAGATCACCCAACTTATTACTTACTGCACGACAGCCCGAATTTTTGGCAAACCTCATATAAATTGCGTGAGTATGCTCAAAGTGCGGTGTTACTGTATGGTAATGCGTACATTCACATTGTGCGGAATAAAAATGGCACGGTACAGTCTCTCGAATCACTTGAACCGTGGAAAGTTCAGCTACTGAAAAATGGCGGTCGTTACGTTTACGGCTATTATGATGACGACAAAACATTGAGCATTTCGCCCGATGATATGATTCACATTAAATCACTTGGGCCATCGATCAAAACCGGCAAATCCGTTATTCAAACCCACGCTGAAACCATTGGTCTAGGGCTAGATGCTCGCAAATTTGCCAGCGGATTTTTTGGCGGCAACGCACGACCGGCAGGGATTTTATCGGTAAAAACACCTATCAATAGCAGTTCTTGGGCTAATTTTAAGTCAATGTGGCAAGAGGCTCAAAATAAACTCCGTAGCGAAGAAAACAAAACCATTTTACTCCCGGCAGAACTTGATTATAAAGCCCTGACTGTATCGCCGGTTGATACCGAACTACTGTCAATGATGAAACTCAACCGCTCAGAAATTGCCGGTATTTTCAATGTACCGGCTCATATGATTAACGACTTGGAAAAAGCCACTTTCTCCAACATTTCCGAGCAAACCATTCAATTTATCCGCTATAGCGTAATGCCGTGGGTAGTAAATTGGGAACAAGAGCTAAATCGCAAAATCTTTACCGAAGCAGAACGCAAAGCAGGTTACTTCGTCAAATTTAACCTTGCCGGCATTATGCGTGGCACAGCAGCTGAGCGAGCCACTTTCTACCACAATGCTATTACCGATGGCTGGATGTCTCGCAACGAAGCCCGGCAGCTGGAAGATATGAACCCGGTTGAGGGCTTAGACGAAATGTTAGTCAGCGTGAATGCAGCCCAACAATCTCAACAAAACAAACAACAGGAGAACAGCAATGAGTGATATTGAAAAACGCTCCTACGCTGGCGAAGTACGAGCTGAAAATCGAGAAAATGAACCAACGCATATCATCGGCTACGGCTCGGTATTCAACTCAAAATCAGAAGTAATGTGGGGTTTCCGTGAAATCATTATGCCGGGAGCCTTTGATGATGTCCTTGAAGACGATGTAAGAGGTTTATTTAACCACGATCCGAATTTTATTCTAGGTCGCAGTAAAGCCGGTACATTAAGCCTTTCTGTTGATGAAACAGGCTTAAAATACGACATCATCGCCCCTGATACGCCAACCATTCGTGATTTAGTGATCGCCCCACTAAAACGGGGCGACATTACTCAATCGTCCTTTGCGTTTCGTATCGCTCGTAACGGTGATAATTGGTACGAAAATGAAGATGGTGTCATTATTCGGGAAATCCACAAAATTTCACGTCTGTATGATGTCAGTCCGGTAACTTATCCGGCTTACCAAGAAGCCAGCAGCACGGCACGCTCCCTTGAAGCGTGGAAAGAAGCAAGAAATTCAGGAGCAATCGCAAAAGCTGTGTCGCAAAAAGCAGCAAGAGAGCGTTTTTTAACGTTAATTTCAGCTTAGAAAATAAAAACAAACCCCGAGTAACGGCAAATTACTCGGGGTTTTTCTTTACCTAAAATTTAAGAGAAGGATAGAAAATGAACTTACAAAAAATTGAAAACTTTTCCCAATTTGTCCAAGTAAAGGGCGATAAAATTATTACTGATTCCCATACTGTTGCGAAAGTATTTGGGAAAAGCCACAAGAATGTCCTACGTGATATTCAAAACCTTTTAGAAGATTGCCCCGATAAATTTGGTGGGCTCAATTTTGAGCTCACCTCTTATAAAGACCGCTGGAACCGTGAAAAACCAATGTTTGAAATGACTAAAAACGGCTTTGTACTGCTTGTTATGGGTTTTAATGGTAAACGAGCTACCCAATTTAAAATTGCCTTTATCGAAGCCTTTGATTACCTGATTACCCAAGCAGGAAAAACCAGCTATCAACTGTTGCAAGAATATCAACAGCTCTGCTTGAACACCAAGATGGAAGAACAGTTAGCAAGCTACTGTGGAAAAGGTTTAAATCGTTGGAAAGGTAAGAAACCAAGCCTATATGAAAAGATCAAACTATTGGAAGATAAAATTCAGATCAATTTAAATTTAGTGATTGACGATAAAACATTTGAGTAGTACTATTTCCCCATAGGTGTCGAAACCTACATAAAAGGCGGTAATCCGCAACCGAAACCCTATGCGGTTTTTTTGTACCCGAAATTTGGGGCAGAAAAGGTCTATTAAATTTTTGTCTATGATCGAGTGGGTGGCGAATACAACACCCGAAAGGGAAATAAGCCCAGCCGACCTTTTACGGCTTTCGAACCACTTGATCGCCCTAATCTACGGATTAGGAAATGTCGAAAATTTAAAAGGATCTCACTATGACTACTCAAACAAAACTCTCAACATTCAACTTTGAAACCCAACAAATCCGTGTTATCGCAGTAAATGGCGAACCTTGGTTCGTTGCAAAAGATCTCTGTGATACATTGGGAATTTCAAATCCAAGCAAAGCAATTCTTAACTTAGATGACGATGAAAAAATGATTTCTTCCGACCCTAACTTAAAGTTAGGGTCGGCAGGAAATGGTGCTCAAAGTCTAAGTTTAGTTTCCGAAAGCGGAATGTACACCCTAATCCTCCGCTGTCGTGAAGCGGTGAAAAAAGGTTCAGTGCCACACCGTTTCAGAAAATGGGTAACCGCCGAAGTGTTACCGCAGATCCGAAAAACAGGTGCTTATACCAAACCTGTTGAGCAAGAACCGAAATTTACCCATACTCTAACAAGCGATGAACTACGGGATTTAGCGTGGCTCTGGTTCGAGGCAAGCAAAACGGCGGAAACAATGAACACGCTTTATCAACCGCTGATGGCTATTGGCTCTAATCTTGCCCCAATGGTGTATAGCCAAGGTGTGGAATACGGCAACCATATTCAGCGAATGGGCAAACTCATCTACCGCCTCACCTATGGCGTAGATTTTAGCAATAATCCGACACCGTTCCGCCATTTACAGCAAGGCGTTGCACTACCGCACCGGTAATTCGCAAACTTTTACCAAAAAATGACCGCTTGTGAAACAGCAAGCGGCTTTTGGCATACCTAAATTTTATCAATACGAGCCACATTCTTGTGGCTTTTTTCATTTAAGAGGAAATAAAAATGGCTAAATTACACGAGCTACAAGAAAAACGCCGCAATATTGCGGTTCAAATGCGTCAATTAAATGACGAGATTGGTGATAACACTTGGACGGATGAACAACGCACCAAGTGGGACTCGATGAAACACGAACTGGGTGGCGTAGAGGCACAAATTGAGCGTGAAGAATCACTACGTTCTACCGATACTCTCTTTGTGGAAGAAAAGCGTGAAGAGCAAGTTAAAGCTCCTGTATTAGATGTAGAAGCAAAACGCTCACAAGTATTTGATTCCTTCTTACGTCGTGGCTTGGGAGAATTAACTCAAGAAGAAAAGCAGGTAATGGCTGAACTTCGAGCTCAATCGGTAGGAGCAAATGAACAAGGCGGCTATACCGTACCGAAAGAGTTCCAAGCTCGTATTGTAGAACAGATGAAAGCCTTTGGCGGTATTGCCAACGTCAGCCGTATTATTACCACATCGGACGGTCGCAATATTGAATGGCTAACGGCTGATGCAACCAGTGAAATGGGCGAGCTAATCGGCGAAAACCAAGCAGCAACAGAGCAAGACACGAATTTTGGTATTGCAAATCTCGGTTCTCGTAAACTTACCTCTAAAATTATCCGTGTTTCCGGTGAATTATTACAAGATAGTGCGATTGATATTGAAGCCTACCTTGCCTCTCGCATTGCTGAACGTATCGGACGAGCTGAAGCTCATTATCTTGTTCGTGGTAACGGCACAGGTTCGCCTGTCGCCCAACCGAAAGGCTTAGATGTCAGCGTAACCGGTAAAACCACTACAGTCGCAGCAAATACAGTAGATTGGAAAGATATTAATGCCTTAATTCATTCTATCGACCCTGCTTATCGTGGTGCAGGTAATACTCGCCTTGCATTTAACGACAAAACGTTCCGCACATTGAAAGAAATGGTCGATGCCAATAATCGTCCACTATGGCTACCAAGTATCACGGGCGTTGCACCGGCAACGATTTTAGGCTACCAATATGTTATCGATCAGGGCATTGAAGATATTGCTAAAGACAAGAAATTTATGTTCTTTGGCGATTTCAACCGTTTTATCGTCCGCCGTGTATCTTATATGACGTTGAAACGCTTAGTGGAACGTTATGCCGAATACGATCAAGTGGGTTTCTTAGCTTTCCACCGTTTCGATTGTGCGTTAGAAGACACTTCAGCAATCAAAGCATTAGTGGGTAAATAGTGTGTAAGTCGGGCATTTACGCCCGACATTCTCAAGGACAATGTAATGAACATAACACTTGAAGAAGTCAAACAACAATGCCGTATCGAACACGAGCTGGAAGATGATTTGCTCAATGGCTACCTGCTTTCAGCCCAAAAAACGGTAGAAAATCTGACGAATCGCCAACTTTTTGATGAACTACCCGAAGAACCACCGGCAAATGCATTACTGCTGACGGCAGACATTAAAATGGCAGTATTAATGCTCACGGCATACTTGTACGAAAACCGAAGCGGCTGGAATGAAGCGAATAACTCACCGAATTTTGCGATTCCGCCAACAGTCGAGATTATTATTCAATCCTATAAATTCATCACGCTCTAACAAGCGGTCAAATTTTCCGAAAAATTTACATAAGGAAAGGTATGAACATCGGCAAACTTCGTCATCGGATTATTATCCAAACGCAACGCAACCGCCCAAGCGAATATGGTGCAGTCGTTGCCGAATGGCACGATTTACACACCGCTTGGGCGGAAGTTAAACCGATTTCGGGGCGAGAACTTAACTCGGCAAACCAAATTCACAGTGAGGCTACGATGCAAATTTGGCTACGTTACTTGCCGAATCTTGATCACACAATGCGAGTGAAATTTGGTAACCGCCTATTTGAGATTGTAGCAATCCAAAACTGGCGGGAACTTAATCGAAGTCTATTACTGCATTGTAAGGAGCTAACCAATGGCAACGCTCAACGTTAAGATTGAAGGCTTAAAAGAGCTTGGTCAAAAAATGCAATCGTTAGGCAAAAAAGCCTCAAATCGGATTGCAGTCAAAGCGATGCGACAAGGTGGTGCGATAGTGCGAAATACCGCCCGAGCCAAAGCTCCTGTACTGCAAGAAAACGTACCACATCGTAAAAAAGGCACATTGAAAAAAGCAATTACCTCCCGAACCAAAATTAAAAACGGTAAAACAGAAACAATCGTTTGGGTTAAGAAATTGACCGACAAACAAATTAGCCGTTTCAAAGGGAAAAGCGGAAGAGGTGGGGCTTACAATCCTAACGATCCGTATTACTGGCGGTTTGTAGAGTTCGGCACAAGCAAAATGGGAGCAAAGCCATTTATGCGGCCGGCTTTTGAACAAAGCAAACAGCAAGCGGCAAAAGCGATCACCGACACGCTCCGCACCGAAATCCACAAGGAGGCAACTTCTTGATCCAAAATGAACTTTATACTGCCCTGAAGTCACTGGTTTCAGGGCGTTGTTTTTATGAGGTTATTCCGGAAACTAACACGGAATACCCTGTGATTGTGTATCAATTTCCCAACATCTCGCCCAATTCTGCCCTGATTGACAGCGAAATGGACGATTACACGGTGCAAATCGATATTTACAGTCACAATCCTGATGATATTTTTCGACTGCGTAAGCAAGTCATTGAGGTAGTTGAAGATACATTTAATTTTGCCGAACGAGTAGCTGATTTCAGTGATTACGAAGCTGAAACGAAACTCCATCGGCGAATGTTTACTTATCAAATAGCTTATGAGGACTAAACTATGGCTAAAACCACCCCATTTAAAGGTACAAAATTTCGTATTGGCGTAGGCAAAGAAGGGCAAAAAGCGATTACCGCCATTAGCCTTAATACCGTCACACTCACCATTGCTACATCAGGCTACCAAAAAGGCGATGCCATTGAATTAACAGGTTGTGGGCAACTTGACGGCGTTTACCCTGTTTTATCGGTAACAGGCGATC
Organism: Mannheimia kashgarensis; assembly: GCF_041807705.1. Lineage (NCBI taxonomy): Bacteria > Pseudomonadati > Pseudomonadota > Gammaproteobacteria > Pasteurellales > Pasteurellaceae > Mannheimia > Mannheimia kashgarensis. The sequence goes on along the minus strand of NZ_JBGTYY010000022.1, from coordinate 5,398 downwards.
AGGTTAAACTTTGTGAAGAAGTGAATTGGGAAGGTAAAGACTTACCAAGTAGCTACGCACAAGCCAAAGCCGCACGAGTGCAATTCTCCGCTCAATTCTGTGCGATCAAAAACATTGAAAAATCGGACGATACGCTTTCGACCGAAGATGTAACCACCGTTTGCTCTGAAGGCACGGAAACCGAACCAGGCGAAATTGAGTTCGGCCCAATTAAACTGAGTTTCTTCCACACCCCAAGTACCGAAATGCAAAAACGCCTGCGTAAATTATTCTACGACAAAGCGACTTTCCCATATAAATTGGAATTACCGAATGATAACGGCACAACCTACGGGCAAGCCTTTATTGAATCCGGTAACGGCTTTAGTGGCGAAGTAAAAGGTAAATATGAAGGCTCAGTATCACTTAAACCTGCCGGACGTGATTACTTGTTAGTGTAATTGCAAAAGATGATGTCAATTCGACCGCTTGTAATGTTGCAAGCGGTCTTTTTTATCCCAAATTTTACAAAAGGAACGAATAATGACCCTGCGTGAGAAACTCCTTGCCAACAAACCTAAATTACAGCCCATCGAAATCAACGGTGAAACCTACTACCTGCGTGAAGCCACTGTTGGCGATATGAACAAGCAGATTTTTGAAACCCGAAGCTGGCTCATTCAACAAGCGGAACAAGAAAGCGTTGAATTACCGGCAGAAGATGATGAAACCTTTGACGAGGCTCTCAGCCGTTTTGGCGAAAAATACCGCCTTGCTCAATCGGTTGCCTACCGCTTATGTGACGAAAACGGTGCATTACTGTTTAACCCACTTAACATTGACGATCTCAATGCGATTGCCGAATTAGACAGTAAAGTGATTATCGACTTTAACCAAGCCGTGTCCGCCCCAAAAGACTCAGCGAGCGAAGAAAGTTCCAGCTAACCCTTTCGCTCGCACTGGGTAAAACCCTTGAAGAAATCGAACAAATGCCAGAACGCCACTTTGCCGAATATCAACTTTTCTACCAAGAACAGCCTTTCGGCTTATGGCGTGAAGACTATCGCCACGCCCAGCTCTCTCACCTAATGGCAATGATCAACCGTGATCCTAAAGGCAAAGCTCCCGAACTCTCGGAATTTATGCCGTTTTTTAATCGTGTTGATGAGGCAGCGGAAATCGAAGATAACGGAGTAGCGGATTATCTTTCTAAAAGATAATTATCCATTGAATTTTTTACTCATAGAATATATATTAAGACAAAAGATGGTTAGGAGGTAAATATGATTGATAAAGTATTTTCCACATTAGGAATTATGTTGTTACTATTCCTATTATTTGTATTTATTCCGCAGCCATACGGTTTAATTACTGTTGTTATACTACCTATCATATTATTTGTCGGTATTAATATTTATGCCTATTTAAACGTAAAAAACACGGTAACGATGACTAAAGATGAAAATCGTTATAGTGAATATTGGAATAATATAAAAATCAATATTCCCAAATGATATAACTAATCAATAAAAGAAAGCTCGCTTTATGCGGGCTTTTTTATTGGAGAAAAACAATGAGTGGCTTAGGAAAATTAACCGTTACCTTAGAATTGGAAAGCGCCAAGTTTTCATCTGCGATGACAAAATCTGACTATGAGGCACAAAAATTTGCTAAAAATTTTGTGTTAAATCTAGATAAGGCAGAAAAACAGGCGAGACAGTTTGCAGATCGCTCAACTCAATATTTAAAAAATATTGAAAATGCTGCAAAAAGTATCAACAGTAATACAAATTTTTCATTTTTTACTGCTCTATCGGGTTATGCTCAATCTGCGGGCAGCAAGATTTCTCAATATACTGATAGTTATATTGAGCTTTCCAACAAACTAAAATTAGTTACCAATAGCGAAAATGAGCAAGCAAAAGCAATGGCTGTTGTTTTTGATATTTCTCAGCGTACAAGCCAATCAATGGATGCAACATCTAGTGTTTATGCTCAATTTGCATCCAATGCGGATAAGTTAGGGTTAAGTCAAAGCAAAGTTGTGCGTTTGACAGAAACGGTCTCTAAAGCAGTAGCGATGAGCGGTGTAAGTGCTGCAAACGCCCAAGCGGGTTTAATTCAATTCGGGCAGGCTCTATCATCAGGGACACTTAGAGGACAAGATCTCAATTCTGTTATTCAACAAATTCCCGGCTTAGCCTCAGCTATAGCAAAAGGGCTAGGAGTTACTACCGCAGAATTAAAAGAAATGGGTGCTAAAGGTGAACTAAGTGTAAAGAAAATCGTTACTGCGATAGAAAATGTTCAAGGTTCAGTTGATAAAGATTTTGAAGGTCGTGTAAAAACAATTTCTGGGGCATTTACCAATTTAGAAAATGCCGCAATAAAATGGGTTGGTGAGACGGATAAAGCATTCGGTGCTAGTGCAAAATTTGCAAGTGGAATTGAAATGCTTGCTGAAAATATTGGAACTTTATCCCCTTTGCTAATTGGTGCAAGTTCTGCTTTTGTAACTTTTTATGCAGGTAATAAAATTACATCCATTACCAGTATGGCTGCGGCAACAGCGAAACATAGATGGGAAATCTTTCAGAAAACTAAAGAATTAAATAATGAACGTAATGCAGCTATTCAAGCTGCGATTGCTGAAAAAAATAAGATTGCCACAGAATTAACCCATACGCAATCTTATATTCGTAATTTACAGGCTCAACTTAATTTAGCAACAACGGAAAAACAACGCTCCCTATTAAGTGCGGAATTACAAGTTCAAACCGTTAGAGAAACCAATTTAATTAATGCGAAAACTGCAGCTGTTACACGCTTAGCAACTGCTCAAAAAGCAACAACAGCATTTGGGGCAGCATTAGGATTAGTAGGTGGACCACTCGGAGCATTATCTATTGGATTAGGTGTTGCTATTCCGCTATTAATGGATTTCTTCACAAATGCTGAGCAAGCCACACAAAAATCCCTTGAGTTTGCTCAATCTCTCGACCAAATCAAGGAGCGATTACCTCAAATGACCAAATTGGAATTAGAGGTCAGTATTAATGATACCCAAGATAGTATCAAAGCACAGAAAGATAAAATTAAGGAAATCACGCAAGAGCTTGAACAGTTAGAGAAAAAAGCCAGTCAAACCAAGATTAGCTATTACTATGCAGGACAAATTCACGAGGTGGCTAAATCCGCCGAACAAATGCGTAAGGAAATGGCAGCAGTTACTGCTAAAAAGCGAGAACTCGAAGTTGCTAACCAAGATCTAGCAAGTTCCGAACAATCCCTTGCAGAACAAATAAAAAATGTGCCGCTTATCGAAATGCGACAACAGTTTATTGATCTATACCCTCATATTGATCAAAGCCAAATCAAAGTTGATGGCTTAAATATTGCTATCGGTAATTTTACCGTCAAATCACCGGAGATGGTTATTGCCGCTAATAACATTGCTAATGCTCTTGGTGGCGTTGCCGGAGAGGCTATGAGAGCGGCTATTCTAGTCGCTAATCTGTCAAGTATGAAGCTGGATGCTAACGGTGCTGCAATTATCGATCCTAAACATCTTGAAAAAATCGAGCAAATTGAACGTAACAATGCGATTGCTTCGGCTAAAGGCAAAGATAAAATCGCATTGCAAGTAAAAGACGCTCTGATTAAATCAGGTATGAAAGAGGGCGATGCCGGATACGAGCGACTAAAAGCAGCATATGAGCAACAATTTACGTTGCAAAATGCCCCTAAGCGCGGCGGAAAACCGAAGAAAACCAAAGCCGAACGCTCTGCCGAAAGTTACCAAAACCAAGTAGCGGAGATAACCAATCGTTTATCCGGCTTAAAGATAGATAAAGAAGATCTCGTAAAATATGGTGGCATTTCTCAATATCAGGAAGTGCGTAAACTTACTGAAGATATTGCTCTGAATGCTGAAAAATATAAAAACTACGGCACTGAAGGCGTGGCTAAACTCAAAGAGCTGGCTGCTAAAATTGATTCTGAACAACAGCTTTTAGACATTGAGCAATTCCAAGTCGATCACGATAAAAAGCTAGAGGCAATGCAATTCGAGCTGGATTTACTGGGAAAAACTCGTACTGAAAAAGAATTGTTACAATTTAACAATCAATTAGATTTAGAGGCCGAGCGGCTGAAAATTAATATGACGAAAGAGAATATTGCTCTTTTAGATCAGAAAATTGCCAAAATTAAGGAAGAATACGAGCTACATCAGAAAAAGCAGGAAGAAACTCGTGCTTCTGTAATGATGGGAATAAAAGAAGGCTGGAACAATATTGAAACCGATGTCAGCAATGTGGCGGCAAATCTTGCCAATATTACTCAAAATACCTTTGACGGTATGGCGGATAGCTTGACTAATTTTGTGATGACGGGTAAAGCGGATTTTCGTAGTTTTGCTAATTCCATATTATCTGATCTTAGCAAAATGATTATCAAAATGATGTTATTTAATGCTATCAAACAAGGTGCAACTATGTTGTTTGGCTACCAAGGACCGACTACAACGGTAAATGGTAATGCTGTTTATGGATTAGGTACTTGGGCAACAGGTGGCTACACAGGCAATGGCGGCAAATACACCCCAGCGGGTATCGTCCACAAAGGGGAATACGTCATCACCAAAGAGGCAACCTCTCGTCTTGGTTTGGATTATTTGAATTATCTTAACTATGGCAGACGTGGTTTTGCCTCTGGCGGTGGTGTCGCTGTACCAAGAGTACCGTCATCATCTTATCAGCCGAAATCGGCTCAAAGTAATATCAGCGTACAGGTCATCAATAATGGTGAGCCGGTAGATGCCAAAGTCAGCCAAAAACAGCAAGGCGAGCAAACGCAAATTACTGTTGAGTTAATGCGTAAAATTGCCCGTCAGGAAGCGAACGGAATGATTCAGAACAACTTTAGAGCCGGAGGAGTATTTGCCTAATGGAAACATTACAATGGTGTGTTCGCACCGATTTAGCGGTTGAAAATACCTCTGAAATAATGGAAGTCAAATTCGGCGATGGTTATACCCAACGCTCGCCCAAAGGCTTAAACAATTTATTACGAGCCTATACAGGCACAATCAAAGTGAAAAAGGGGGAACATTTAGCGGTGGAGGCATTTTTTGCCAAACATCGTGGTGTTTCCCCTTTTTACTTTAAAGATCCGTACACACAACAAAACAAAAAGGTAGTGTGTAGCAGTTGGCCCGCAAAAATGGTTGGCTTAAACCATTGGGAATTTAGCGTGACGTTTAAGGAAGTACCATAATGCCAGTTAGTATCTCCAACCAAATGAAACTCGACCTTGCCAAACTTGAGCAAAATGCAATGCTGGACTTGTACGAGGTTGATTTGCGTAAATTGCAAGACAAAAACGGCAATGCCGGTGTGGTTTATCGTTTTTACTCGGG
>NZ_JBGTYY010000021.1:0-42328 GCF_041807705.1 Mannheimia kashgarensis | reverse complement strand
TTCCGTACAACTGACGTAACCGGTACTATCGAATTACCGGAAGGTGTTGAGATGGTAATGCCAGGCGACAACATCAAAATGACTGTAAGCTTAATTCACCCAATCGCAATGGACGAAGGTTTACGCTTCGCTATCCGTGAAGGTGGTCGTACAGTAGGTGCGGGCGTTGTAGCGAAAATCATCAAATAATATTTGATAGTAATAAACGAGAAGAGAGGCATATCGAAAGATATGTCTCTTTTTTATTGCCTTTATTTCAGAAGGCAAAACCGATTTGCAAAGTTTTGAGAAAAAAACAACCGCTTGTAAATTTATTTTTACAAGCGGTCGAATTTTATCAATATTTTACAATTTCAATTAAGCAATTTTTACAGCTTTATAATTACATTGTGGATTAACGATTAAATCCCGTGAGCGAATAATTTGGAGTTCGTACAAGCCTGATTTTGAGGTTTGTTCCATTACTTCATTTACGGCATTGGCAGTATGCTCAAAGGCTTCCAGATCTGATTTCCCATTTAATAAGTTCGCTACAAATAAGCCGGCAGTTAAGTCGCCTACGCCCACCGGTTCTTTGTCGAAATGATAGAGCGGACGGCTAATGTGCCAAATACCGTCTTGGTTGGCAAATAACATCTCGAATTTGTTGCTATCTTTACCTACTCGACTTAAATGTTTAACCAATACTTTTTTCGGGCCTTTAGTTAAAATCACTTTTACCGCTTCTAAGGCTTGTTCAAAATTTTCTACTGTTAAGCCTGTCAGTTCTCGCAATTCCACTAAATTTGGCGTGATGATGTCGGCTTGTGCCATCGCCAGATTGATCAAGCCCTCTTTTACCCCGTCTGCCACAATGCAGCCTTTATCGGGGTGTCCCATTACAGGGTCGCACACATAAATTGCGTTTGGATTTTCCGCTGTGACTTTATGGAGTGCGTTGATGATCTCTTCAACTTGTTCAGCAGAGCCGATATAGCCTGATAATACGGCATCGCAACGATGCAGTTCACCGATATTGTGAACTCCCTCTACAATGCTGCCAATCTGTTCTTTTGGCATTACCATTCCGCCCCATTTCCCATATTGAGTATGGTTAGAAAATTGCACGGTGTTTAATGCCCAAACATCCACTCCTAAAAGCTGCATTGGAAAGGTTGCCGCTTTGTTGCCAGCGTAGCCATAGACAACGTGGGATTGAATAGAGAGTATGTTTTTCATTCGCTTGCTCCTTTAAAAGCTTAATGTGTATTATTTTTTAGTCATTTGAATGACTTGAGGGTTGAAGGTGGGAAAGAAATTGCTATAATTCTCCCTCGTTAAATCTTATATGCCGACTTAGCTCAGTAGGTAGAGCAACTGACTTGTAATCAGTAGGTCACCAGTTCGATTCCGGTAGTCGGCACCACTTTCAAATCTCTTTTATCTTTTTATTCCCTTAATGCAAAACAGCAAGATTTTGCAAATTTTTACAAAAATCTTACCGCTTGTTCTATTTAAAACCGATTAAACGTAGCCGTAGTTCATTAGGCGTTGATAACGACGTTCTAATAAATCGTCTTTGTTAAGTTGATCTAACTCCGTTAAATCTTCCACAATACGTTGTTTTAGATTTTGTGCAATTTCCTCAACATTTCGATGAGCCCCACCCAATGGTTCCGGCACGATGTTATCGATCAGTTCTAACTCTTTTAAACGTGGCGCAGTTAAGCCCATTACTTCTGCCGCAGTTGAGGCTTTATCGGCACTTTTCCATAGAATTGAGGCACAGCCTTCAGGAGAAATCACCGAGTAAGTTGAATATTGCAACATATTGACTTTATCACCCACTCCGATGGCTAATGCACCGCCTGAACCACCTTCGCCAATTACGGTACAAATTACCGGCACAGAGAGTTGCGACATTTCACGCAAGTTGCGTGCGATTGCTTCTGATTGACCACGCTCTTCAGCCCCAATTCCTGGGTAAGCTCCTGGTGTATCAATAAAGGTAATAATCGGCATATTAAAACGTTCAGCCATTTCCATTAAGCGTAACGCTTTACGATAACCTTCTGGTGCAGGCATACCGAAATTACGTTTTACCTTCTCTTTTACCGTACGACCTTTCTGATGACCAATAATCATCACTGGGCGACCATCAAGACGGGCAATACCGCCAACAATGGCTTTATCATCAGCGAATGCACGATCACCTGCTAATTCATCAAACTCAGTGAAGATATGTTCAATATAGTCTAAAGTGTATGGGCGATTTGGGTGGCGTGCCATACGGGAAATTTGCCACGCATCTAAATTTGCAAAGGTCTTTTTGGTCAATTCTTCGCTTTTCTTTTGTAAACGCTTGATTTCATCATCAAGGTCAATTTTGTCATCTTGCAGACTGACCGCTTTTAAAGACTCAATTTTAGCTTCAAGTTCGGCAATCGGCATTTCAAAATCTAAAAATTCTTGGCTCATTATTTTTTCCTTTTTATGGGCAAAATTATGGGGCATTATCGCCTATCGAAGGGTTATTGTCCATTTTCAATTACACTAAATTGACCCATCGTACCTCTATCACGCAACATAAAATCGCTCACGCCAAAGGTAAAAGGCAATTGCTCAGAAGCGGTATTATCGAAGCGAACTAAAAGTGTTACCTCTTGTTCTGCCTCTAGCCAAACCGTATCTCGCCAAGCAAGTTGCTTAATCGGAAATGGTTTACGGTTTTGAGTCTCAATAATAAATTTTGCACCTTGTAGGGTAAATCCGACCGCTTGTGTGCTGTGTAAATACCAACGCTCAACACTGCCTTTTTGAGCGGTAAAATCAACTCGTTTTGGGTCAAATCGCTTTTGGTTGATTAAGTAATCAGACGGACTAAGCATAAATCGGCGTTCTTGGCTGATTTTCAAATTAAATTCATCTAATGAAAAGGCTGGTAAACTTGGTTTTGTATTGAGTACCGCAGCCATTCCTTCAGGTCTGAGTTCTAAAATCACATTGTCGATTAATTCATCATCGCTTGAGAAAACTTGCCCGATTTTGTAAAAAATATCTCTTTTTTGACCGCTTATCAGTGAAACTGTTTTGCCGTCACTTAAATCAACCAGAACTTCCACTCGCTCACTTGGAGCAAGGCGGATAACGTCCATCTCCACAGGTTCGGCTAACATTCCTACACCTGTTGCAATAAGTCTAAGTGGTTGGTCATTATCTAGTCTTAAGTCATAAGCACGGGAGAGGGAGGCGTTGAGAACACGCAATCTGATCCAGCCGCGAGGCACATTGAAATAAGGTGATTCTTGTCCGTTTACAAACAGGCGTTTGCCTAAAAATTGGGGCGTGTTTTTATCTAAAACTTGTACACCTTCTTTATTGAGAAGCTGGTCTTGCAAAATCAGTGGAATATCATTCACACCGTATTTATTCGGTAAAGAGGTATTTTTGCTATGTTGATCTTCAATCATCCACAATCCAACCAATCCTCGATAAATTTGGAACGCTGAATTGAGCATCGTATCGGCGTGATACCAACAAGTACAAGCGGATTGATTAATTGAAACAATTGGCGACCAACTGCTTTTAGGGTCAAGAGAACGATGCACCGAGCCGATAATATCGCTTGAGGCTTGTAGCCCCTGAATATTCATTGAGATTTTTTGTGGCAAATTATTGAGATAAGTTAATTTAACAAAATCTCCTGATTTTACCCGTACAGTAGGAGCAAGATACTGTCCGTTCACGCCCCAAACATCGACCAACTTACCTTTATCAAATTGGGTTTGAGCAGGGCGTAAATCAAGCCGAACAGGTCTACCACGTCCAATATCCATAAGGGGTGGAATATTAAGGGCAGAGCGATCAGCTGCTAATGCAGCGTGAGGCAATGTCGCTAATGCACCTGCTAGGGTTGAACCTTGTAAAAATTGGCGTCGGGTTATCGCTTTTTTCATATTAGGCGTTTTTCGTTTTTTCTAGTTCTTTAACTTCTTGATTAAGCTCTTCAAATTTAGCGAGCATAATTTGGTGGCATTTTTCCATTAGTTCTTTCACGTTTTCACGGCTGTAACCTGATGTATCAATAGGCTCAAGCATTTCGCAGATCACAACGCCATTATCCCAACGGTTCAAATCAATTTTATTGTGTAAGTTAGAACAAACAACAGGCACAATCGGCACACCTGCGGAAATCGCTAAATGGAAAGCTCCGGTTTTAAACGGCAGTAAGCCACGTCCACGACTACGAGTGCCTTCAGGGAACATCCACACAGATACTTGACGCTCTTTGACGATTTGCCCTGCTTTATTCATTGTTTCAATGGCACTTGAACGCTTTTCACGATGAATAAAAATATTACCTGTTGCCCAATAAACTAAGCCGAAAAACGGAATCCAAATCAAGCTTTTTTTGCCGATACTCACGGTGTTTTCTGCTACCATTGAAGAAATCGTTGCCATATCGTAGTTGTTTTGATGGTTGCCGATATAGACAACAGGGTAGTTAATTTCAGGTTTTTTGCGGGTAATCAGTGTTACGCCCATCAATTTATGCAATGAGCCGAACCAACGAGCCACAACGCCCACACTGCTTGGGTGGCGTAAACGCACTAACGCATAAAGTGTGCCGACAATAGAAATGAAAATAGCCGCGAGGGCAACAAGCAAAATACGAAAAATTTTTAACATAATGGGAATAACCTTAGAAATAAATTGTCTAGAAGTATAGCAAAATCAGGCTAGTTTCTAAAGATTATCATAATTAAATTGATAGTTTCCTATTTTGCAAAAAATCGGTATATTTCTATTTATAATCTTTCGTTGGATTATTACAGTTTTACTTTAGGGTAGAACAAATTTGCAAAAAGCGGAGATTTTTCGACCGCTTGTTATTCATAAGGAGAAAAGAATGAGTAAAGTAACTTTAGCAGCGAACCCAATTGATGTTGCAGGTAGATTTCCACAACAAGGCGATGTGGTTGCAGATTTTACGTTAGTAAACAGTGATTTAGAGGACGTATCACTGTCTGATTTTGATGGTAAACGCAAAGTGTTAAACATTTTCCCAAGTATTGATACAGGTATTTGTGCGAAGTCTGTGCGTGTGTTTAACGAAAAAGCAACAAGTTTAGATAACACGGTTGTATTATGTATTTCAGCTGATTTACCTTTTGCTCAAGCACGTTTCTGCGGAGCAGAAGGAATCGAAAATGCCAAAGTATTATCAACATTCCGTAGCCGTGATACTCACGAAGCATTAGGGGTAAATATCGTTTCTGGCCCGTTAGCAGGATTAGCTTCTCGTGCGGTTATCGTGTTAGATGAGAACAACGAAGTATTACACAGCCAATTAGTACCGGAAATCAAACAAGAACCAGATTATGATGCGGCTTTAGCGGTATTATAATTTGTAATGTTTTAGTAAAATTGTAATGAGCAAAATAAAAGCCCGTTGAGTTAAACCAATGGGCTTTTTGCTATGTAGGGGCAAATTGTAATTTGCCCTACGAATGTTCTCGTTGTAAAAATTATTTCTTACGAGAATGTAACCCTTTTTTCTCAAGGTTACGGTAAATTAGCCATTGTTGTGCAATGGTAATTAAGTTTGAGGTTAGCCAGTAAAGCACTAAGCCTGACGGGAACCATAAGAAGAAAACCGTAAAGATTACTGGCATAAAGTTCATTACTTTTTGTTGCATTGGGTCAGCCACTGGTGTTGGCGACATTTTTTGTAACAAGTACATTGAACCACCCATTAATAGTGGAAGAATGTAGTACGGATCTTGTGCCGATAAGTCGTTAATCCAACCAAAGAATGGGGCGTGACGTAATTCTACCGCTTCCATAAATGTCCAATATAATGCGATGAAAATCGGCATTTGGATTAAAATTGGTAAACAACCACCCATTGGGTTTACTTTTTCTTCTTTGTAGAGCTTCATCATCTCTTGGCTCATACGTTGGCGGTCATCACCGAAACGCTCACGCATTTCTTGAATGCGAGGTTGTAACATACGCATTTTAGCCATTGAGGTGTATTGCGCTTTCGTTAATGGGTAAAGTAGTGTTTTAACTACAATCGTTACGCCAATAATTGCTAAGCCCCAGTTGCTCACAATTTTCTGGATCGCTGTTAATAACCAGAATAATGGTTTCGCAATAAACCAAGCCCAGCCATAATCTACGGTTAAATCGAGGTTATTTGCCGCTTCTTCCATCTCTTTTTGGTCTTTAGAACCCGTCCAAAGTTTGCTGTTTAAATTCGCTTCAGAATTTGGTGCGATGGTTGTTAATGGACCACGGTAACCAATTGTTGCCACACCGTTGTTTGTGCGAGAGTAAAGATTATTTTCCGCATCTTGATTTGGCACCCAAGCAGACACAAAGTAGTGTTGTAATACCGCAATCCAACCTGCTTTGGTATCAATGCTTAAGTTAGCTTTTTCCATATCTTGGAAGCTGTATTTTTTGTAGTTGGTCTCTGAAGAAGAGTAAGCACCGCCTGTATAAGTTGGCATTGTTAAGCTACCTGAACTTTCAACCACAGAATGTTTTAACTGACCATAAGGTTGAACTTCAATCGCTTCTGCAGTGTTATTTTTGATATTGAAGTTTACGCCAATATCATAGCTACCTCGTTTAAGTGTAAAAGTTTTGGTGTAGACTACGCCATCTTTCTCAAATGTTAATGGTACAGAAAGTTCGTTTTGCCCATCAGCTAATTTGAAATTGTCAGCCGTTACCGAATATTGTGGGCGACCAGCGTTAGTATCAATCCCGTTTTTACCCACTAAGCCACTTTGTGCGACATAAACTGTTTGCCCATTTTGCTGTAATAGCTTAAATGGCGTATTAGAATTTAATTCAGCATTATGTTTTAACAAATCTGAACCTACTACATCACCACCTAATGTATCAATGGTTAAGCGTAATACATCACTTTCAACAGTAATGGTTTTGCCTTGAGTAGCGCTGTCTGTAATTGGATTATTAGCATTAGAGGCAGCTGGCACATCGCCTGTTTGTTGTTGGGTTTGAGCCGCTACTTGAGCTTGTTTTTGAGCTTGAATTTCAGGGTCGAAATCTTGTTTCCATTGCATAAAAATCAGCATAGACACAAGAAGAAAACCCATTATCAGTAAGCCACGATTATTCATTTTGACATTCTCTTGTTAGTAATGGATAAAAAGAAAGGTATTTTATAATAGGTTAGCTTGTTTTCCAAACGCCTTTTATACACAAGCGGTCGGATTTTCAAAGAATTTTGCAAAACTTTGATCAAATCCGACCGCTTGTTATGGATAATAAATTAACGTTTATCTAATTTTTTGGTTGAAAGGCGAGCTACCGCACAAAGATTGTCTTGCTCGTCTTTGATATCAATATTCCAAACCTGCACTTCACGCCCTAATTTTAGGGGGAAGGCTCGGGCAATCGCTTTTGTGCCGGCAGGGATTGATTTTAAATGGCTGATATTCAGCTCCATTCCCACCGCAATTTGCGTTTCTTCACACACCATTAATGCACCTGCATTTGCAGTGGTTTCGGCTAAAGCGGCTGAAACACCGCCGTGCAACACACCAAAGGGCTGCTGAGTTCGTTCGTCCACCATAAGCTGTGCTTCAATCCAATCTTCACCGATTGCAGTAAATTCGATCCCTAAGTGCGATACTGCCGATTTTTGGCTAAGTGCATTTAATTGTTCGCAAGTTGCGGTTTGTTTCCAAATGGTCATTATGATTTCCTGTCTAATAAAAAAGCTGTCTATTTAGACAGCTTCTTTGGTATAATTCAACTCGTGCTATGGGCGAACAGTATGCTACGCCAATAGCACATTGTCTGATCGCCTTAGTATATAGCACTAAGGAGGTGATTTATGTGAAAAAATCAGAAATTTTCTTTCTGGTTGCGTTGCTAGTCTTAATAGCAACGTCCGCTAGCATTAAAGTATTAGCTGTACTCAATTTGCTAGCCAGGTTATTAGCTAGATAACCTATGTACTAGACAGAGGCAGGATAGCTACCTGTCTCACTTTTTATTCTAAGCCCTTTCTGCTGATATTTCAACCTTAAATCACTTCCAGCAATGCCTGAACAGGGTGCTTAATACCTTGTTGCTCAAAGCGTTTGACTTGTGAACGGCAAGAATAGCCTGTGGCTAAACAGCGTTCAAGCGGTTTGCCGTTGATTTTTTGCTGCCACGATTTCTCGTAAATTGCTTTTGACATCGCAAAATGTTTGGTCTCGTGCCCGAATGTGCCTGCCATTCCGCAACAGCCAACCGCTTCGGTGACTAATGTTTCGCCGAAGTAGGCAAAAATAGCTTGCCACTCTTTTGGTGAGCTAGGGAGTGCGGTAGATTCCGTACAATGGGAGAATAAATGCCATTGCAAGCGGTCAGAATTTTCTGATTTTTTGCAATTTTCTAACTCGCCGTTTTTGATTACTTCACTTAACCATTCGTGGGCTAGTAAAACTTTGAAATCGCCACGTGACTCTTTCAATACATCTTTATACTCTTCACGATAAATTAAGGTAAGAGCAGGATCGATAGATACCATCGGTAAGCCTAATTTCGCTACACGGTTTAAGAAATCCGACTGATTTTTCGCCGTTTTCGCAAATTTATGTAAGAAACCTTTTACTTGCTGTGCTTTTCCGCTTGGTTTAAACGGCAGAACAATCGGCTTGAAGCCTAATTTTTGGATTAAGGCGACAAAATCCGTAACTACTTTCGCATCATAATAAGAAGTGAATGGGTCTTGTACAATAAATAGCGATTTGCAATTTTTTGCGGAAAAATCACCGCTTGCAGCTTGTTGCTCAAGGTTTTCTAAACTCTCGCCTTGGTAGCCGATTTCGACTAATTGTTGTTGCAAATTCGGCACGGATAAAGCCGGCAAATAAGTCATACCGATGGTTTTATTAGCCACTTTTTCGGCGAGTGTGGAGGTGCTGAACAAGTTAAAGAACTTAGGCTGTTTTGCCATTGTTGGGGCGATAAACTCTAAATTCGCCACCACATAATCTTTGAACGGGCGTAAATAGCGGCCGTGATAAAGCTCGTTAAATTGCGATCTAAAGGTCGGCACATCAATTTTTATCGGGCATTGGCTGGCACAGGCTTTACAGGCAAGGCAGGTATCCATTGCTGCTTTTACTTCGTGCGAGAAATCGTACTCTTTCTTTTTATTGAGCGTATTGCGGACTTTCGCCACAAAATCAGTGAGTTTTGCCGTTTTTGGCTGTTTACTAAAAATCAAATCATCGGGTTTAACATTTTGCTCGGCTAATAAACGTAGCCATTCACGCATTAAGGCTGCTCTGCCTTTCGGCGAATAAAGACGGTTGCCTGACACTTTCATTGAAGGGCACATTGTACTGTGTACATCAAAGTTAAAGCACAAACCGTTGCCGTTACAGTTCATCGCTCCTTTAAATTCCTCTCGCACTTGGATTGGAATTTGGCGGTCAAAATCAGCTCGCATTTGCGAATCAATCGGGTAGAGGCTGGTTTTACTTTCTAATGGCGTACAAATTTTGCCCGGGTTGAGGCGGTTGTGTGGGTCAAATAATGTTTTGATGTAGCGAAGCTCTTGCCATAAGGTGTCTCCGAAGAAATGCTCGCCATAATAAGAACGCATTCCTTTACCGTGTTCACCCCAAATCAAACCACCATATTTGGCGGTGAGTTCAACCACTTGGTCGGAAATCTGTTTAAAGGTTTCTACTTGGGCTTTGTCGCATAAATCTAAGGCAGGGCGAACGTGTAACACACCAGCATCAACGTGCCCGAACATACCATAAGGCAAGTTATGGCTATCTAACAAAGCTCGGAACTCTGCGATGTAATCCGCTAAGTGTTCAGGCGGAACAGCGGTATCTTCCACAAAGGCAATCGGCTTTGCCCAGCCTTTTGCGTTGCCGAGTAAACCTACCGCTTTTTTCCGCATTGCGTAGATTTTTTCGATGGAATTTACATCGCTTGTAAGTTGGTAGCCGATAATCCCTGCTTCATTATTTGCAATTTTTTGATCAAGGCTTTCACATAATGCTCGAACCTGTGCCTCAATTTGGGCTTGGTCGCTTGAGGCATATTCCACAATATTAATGCCTAAAATCGGGTTGTTTGGATCTTCGGTTAATAAATCAGCCACCGAATGCCAAACAATATCTTGTTTAGCAAGGTTCAGCACTTTGGAATCAACGGTTTCAACCGATAACGCTTTTGCCTCTAACATAAAAGGAGCAGAGCGGAGGGCAGAATCAAACGAATTATATTTAATATTAATTAAGGTGCGATATTTAGGAATTGGGAGCAAATTTAGCTTCGCTTCACAAATAAAAGCAAGCGAACCTTCTGAACCCGTTAGAATGCGAGTGAGGTTAAATTCACTTTCATCATTATTAAACACATTTTTGAGATCGTAGCCAGTAATAAAGCGGTTAAGTTGCGGCAATTCACTTAATATGGTTGGGCGTAAGGTTTTACAGCGACTAAAAATTTCACGATGTAGCGTTTTTCCTAATGCCGATAAATTAAGATGTTCAACATTTGCAAAAAAATCATCAGATTTGACCGCTTGCGTTTCTAGAATATCCCCGTTAATAAGAACGGATTTAATCGCTAAAATATGATCAGAGGTTTTGCCATATTGCAATGAACCTTGCCCTGAGGCATCAGTATTAATCATTCCGCCTAAGGTTGCACGGTTACTGGTAGAAAGCTCTGGCGAGAAAAATAGCCCGTGAGGTTTGAGGAATTGATTGAGCTGATCTTTCACTACGCCTGCCTGCACTCGCACCCATCTTTCTTCTACATTCAATTCTAAAATCTGGTTCATATGGCGGGAGAGATCAACAATAATATTATTGTTAAGTGATTGGCCATTAGTGCCAGTACCGCCACCACGAGGGGTAAAGGTTAAATGTTGATATTCATGCTTTTGAGCAAGTTTAGTGAGAATCACCACATCAGAAACGGATGTCGGGAAAATAATTGCCTGTGGAATTTGTTGATAAACGCTGTTATCCGTTGCCAGTGAAAGTCTATCGGCGTAGTGGGAAGCGATATCGCCACTAAAATGCTGATTGACTAGCTCATCTAGGTAAGATTGCGTTGCCGGGTTGAGTTGTGGTACTTCAGAAAGTCTAGGTATCATAGCTGTGCTTGGTTTTATAAAATAATAAGATTAAACTTTAGCTATCTTAACAAGATTTCACACAATTTAAAATGGAATCAGAAGGCTCAAAAATTGTCCAAAAATACTTTAATTGATTAAAAATTGATCTGATATATGCATTTCTATACATTTTCTTAGGAAAAAATATTGATTTTTCGTAAACGAAGAAAGATAATGATGATATTCTTGCTCAAGCTAGAATTAGAACAAGAATGTGCCTCAGTAGATAATTTTTATACAAAAAATACTTTTTTAGAATATTTTTTATTGTATAATATCGCTGACATTAGCTATCTTGCTTCTTAATTATCATTGTTGAAGCATAAAGTTAAAGTTTTAATACCTAATTTAGGTGTTAATAATATATTTAACCGATGACAATATTTAAGAGGATCATCAAAATGAAAAAAACATTGGTTGCATTAGCAGTATTATCTGCTGCGACAGTAGCTCAAGCAGCTCCACAAGCTAACACTTTCTATGCAGGTGCTAAAGCTGGTTGGGCATCATTCCACGACGGTTTAACTCAATTTGACCATAAAGATAATGGTCATAATGGTCAATTCGGTATCAACCGTAACTCTGTAACTTACGGTGTATTTGGTGGTTACCAAATTGCAAACCAAAATAATGTTGGTTTAGCAGTAGAATTAGGCTATGACTACTTTGGTCGTGTACGTGGTAACGTAGGTGAAGATAAAGCAGTTAAACACGTAGCTCATGGTACTCACTTAAGCTTAAAACCAAGCTATGAAATTGCTCCTAACTTAGATGCTTATGGTAAAGTTGGTGTTGCATTAGTTCGTAATGACTATAAAGGTTACAATAACGGTTCTAACGTTAATTATGAAAAACAACGTGCTCACAACTTAAAAACTTCATTATTATTAGGTGCTGGTTTAGAGTATGCAATTACTCCGGAATTAGCAGCTCGTGTTGAATATCAATACTTGCATGCTGCGGGTAACTTAGACAGAGCTCGTCAGAAAGCAAATCTTGATTGGATTAATTCACAATATAGTCCGAAGATCCACTCAGTATCTGCAGGTTTATCATACCGTTTCGGTCAAGGTGCAGCACCAGTTGAAGCTCCAGAAGTTGTAACTAAAAACTTCGCATTCAGCTCAGACGTTTTATTTGATTTTGGTAAATCAAGCTTAAAACCGGCAGCGGCTTCTTCTTTAGATGCAGCTCACGCAGAAATCAGCAACTTAAACTTAGCTAATCAAGCAGTTCAAGTTAATGGTTACACAGACCGTATCGGTTCAGAAAGTTTCAACTTAAAACTTTCACAACGTCGTGCAGAAACAGTAGCTAACTACATCGTTTCTAAAGGTACTAACCCAGCTAACGTAACAGCTGTAGGTTACGGTAAAGCAAACCCAGTAACTGGCAACACTTGTGATGCAGTTAAAGGTCGTAAAGCATTAATTGCTTGCTTAGCACCAGATCGTCGTGTTGAAATCCAAGTTCAAGGTTCAAAACAAGTAACTATGTAATATAGTGCTTCAATTGTAAAATTGAACGAAAAAATGCCCGCTTGTTAGCGGGCATTTTACTTTTTGTTCACTTTAATAAATCTTTTAAACTAGATTTCATTTTTGCAACTTGTTCTAAATAAAGCTGTTTATTTTCAACCTCATCAGTTAATTTATTTATGGCTTCCGATAAAGTGAGGTTTTGGCTTTTCGCATATTTAGAGAGCTTTAACCAACTAGCGTATTCTAAATCAATAGACTTTTTCTTAGTTGTTTGTTTTTCTGCATTGAAAAAACGTTTTCGTTTTGCTCTAACAGATTGGCGCATTTTTTTACGTTGTTCGGCGGTCATTTCTGACTTGATCCATTTTTCTACTTCTTCAGGGGAGTCTTGCAAAGTGGAGAGAAATTGAACCTTTAAATCAATCAAACTTTGTTCTTCGTGTTTAGTAATGTTTTCCCCTTCCCGATGTTTTTTGAGAAGATATTGCCATTTCCAAGTGGTTTCTTGAGTGATGAGTTTTTGGTATCGCATAATCGTAAATAATGTTGGAAAAGATAAGCTATATTTAGCAAGTATAACGGAATTCTGTATAATAAACCAAATTTTCGATAACGAGGCAAATTTGTGACTATTTTTTTACTTAATAGCCCAGCATTAACTGTGGAATATCCTTTTTCTGATTTAACTAAGAAAGCCAATTTCTTAGATTTCCAGCCTAAAGCAAAACAAGCTCTAGATCAATTTATGCACGCTAAATTTGGCTCTTTATTGATACTGAAATCTGAGCTTTTTCCTGAATTTATTGATGAACTTGCCGATTATTTAAAACAAGATAATTTAACAAATTCTGTAGTAATAAAAATGGATTCTAATAAAAATAATTTGTTTGGATATTATATATTTTTAGAAAGAGAGCAGAAAACCGAATATGTAAAAGGGGCAATTCAAGAAGCGAATAATGGTATTTTAATTGTGAATATTAATTCATTATTATTGGATATTACCCAATGGGATAAATTAAAACAGGCATTATTATTTGGAGAATACGAACCTCATTCTGTTAATTATCCACCACATTTTTTAGCTAAAGAAAAATCAACATTTAAATTAATTCTAGTTGGCGAAAGAGAAGATATATCAACTCTTTCTTCTTATGATGACAGCTTATATCAAGTAGCACAATATACTGAAATTAAATCGTATTTATCGCTAAATAATAATGTAGATGAATGGGCAAATTATGTACAGACTTATGCGGAAAATATAATAAATAAAAGATTATCGCCACTTGCTCTTAATCAATTTTTACAGGCTTATATTCGAGAAAGTGAAAGCAGAGATTTAATTTCTATTTCACCTACATTATTAAGAAAACATTTATTAGGCATTCAGAATTTCTATCCAAATACAATAGAAATTAATGAAGTAAAAAGCTATTTTGATTATTTAGAGCAACAATCTTCCATTCTAAATGAATATACCGTAGAAGATATTCTCAGTAATCAGCTCTATATTGAAACGGAAGGCGAAGAAATTGGGCAAATAAATGGCTTATCGGTCATTGATTTTGAAGGTGTTCCACATAGCTTTGGTGAACCTTTGCGTATTAGCTGTAATGTGCAATACGGTGATGGTGAAATTCACGATATCGAGCGAAAAGTCGAGCTAGGGGGAAATATTCACTCAAAAGGAATTATTATTGCTCAATCTTGCTTGGCTAATTTACTGGAATTACCAACGCAATTGCCGTTTTCTGCCTCTGTTGCCTTTGAGCAATCTTACGGCGAAATTGATGGCGATAGCTCTTCTTTGGCGATTTTTAATGTGTTAGTCAGTGCATTATCTAAAGTTGCCCTGCCACAATCTATTGCGGTAACAGGGGCAATCGACCAGTTTGGAAATGTGCTAAGTGTCGGCGGCGTAAATCAGAAAATTGAAGGCTTCTTTAATATCTGTAAAGCTCGCAACTTAACAGGTAAACAAGGTGTGATTATTCCTGCTACTTGTTTAAGCCATTTGAGCTTGAAATCTGAGGTGGTGGAAGCTGTAGCCCAAGAGAAATTTAAAATTTGGGCGGTTGAAAATGTATTTGATGCGATGGAAATTTTATTCAATCGCCATTTCTATGATGATGAAAAATTACCAGTATCTGAACAAACATCGCTCTTCTCGCTTATTCATCAGCAATTAGAAGATCGTGATAATCAGGATACAAGCGGTTCATTTTTTAGAAAAATTTGCAAAAAATTAGGGTTTAACTGATCCGACAAGTTAGCGTACATCTGTTCACTGAGTTAAAAGTCTGTTACTATCCGACTAGTTTATCAGGTATTGATATAACAGGCTTTTTTCTATTTACAGGATTTTAAAAATAATGAACACTTGTACACCAATCATTAAACCAAGCTACACTTACGAAGAACTTTTACTTTCTGGCAAAGGTGAGTTGTTCGGCGAAAAAGGTCCTCAGTTACCTGCTCCTCCAATGTTGATGATGGATCGCATCATCGAAATGAATCAAGAAAAAGGCAATTTTGAAAAAGGTTATATTGAGGCAGAATTTGATATTAAGCCTGATTTGTGGTTTTTTGATTGTCATTTTATTAATGATCCTGTAATGCCGGGCTGCTTGGGTTTAGATGCAATGTGGCAGCTGGTCGGCTTCTATCTTGGCTGGATTGGTGGCGAAGGCAAAGGGCGTGCGTTAGGCGTTGGCGAAGTGAAATTCACGGGTCAAATTTTACCAACAGCGAAGAAAGTAACCTATCGCATTCATATGAAGCGTGTTGTAAACCGCAAATTAGTGATGGGGGTGGCTGATGGCGAAGTTGAAGTTGATGGTCGTGTAATTTACACGGCAACAGATTTAAAAGTTGGCTTATTCCAAGATACAACCTCATTCTAAAACTAATTTTGCGATCTGCATCGAAAAACTAACTTTTTTCCATTTACAAAACCTTCTTAAATTATAAGATACCTTCTGTTAAAGAGGGTATTTTTATGTATAAAGCAATAACATTAATTGAAATGCTAACCGCTATGGCAATTATGGTGATTGTTATTTATTTTATCTCGCCTGTTATTTTTACTTTTCAAGATAGAATTGCTTTAAATAGCGAAATTGAAAATATCCAATCTTTTATTTATCAAATCCAAACTAAGGCTCGTTATAGCAAACGAAATTACACATTAACGATTTCTCAGCGGAATAATCAATGGTGTATGGTAGCAGTAATTAAACCACGAAACAGTTCTAAACAAGTAATTTGCGATTGCTTAATAAAAAACAGCTGTGCTTCTAATGAAGAGCATCATCTTTATAGATCAAATAATCAAAATATTATATTGAGAAATAAGAGTTTATATCCAAAATCCTTTATTAATATTGATGGGGTGAGCGGTCAGTTAGAATCTAAATGTATTAATATTAGCTTAAATAATGAGAATGATATTCTACAATTTGAACAATTAGGACGAGTTTATGTGGCAGCCAAAAATAAACGTAGTACCTGTAAAGATTAACTTATCAGCATTCAGTTTGATTGAAATTTTAATTACTACCGCATTCGGTGCTTTTGTTTTATTTGTTTTCGCTTCTAGCTATACCGATTTTTATCGCTCTCAAACTAAACAACGAGCGTTATTGGCTCTACAAGCAGACGCTCACCAGCTAATAAACTACTTACAGCAGCACTTGCAACATAGTGGCTATCAAGGAAGTAAGCGAGCAGGCAGTAACTTTGATTTATTTCAGTTTGCTGGGAAAAGTATGAATATACCGAAGAAAAATTGTGTAATAAGTTTTTATGATTTAAACCAAGATGGTTGTTTGGGAAAACGTAGAACAAAAACGACCGCTTGTAAGTTGGGCGAAATTAATAATACCCGTGATGTGTTGAAAGAGATATTTGCCTTTAAACTAGAAAATAATGAGATTTATGTTTTTTCACAGAATTTAGACATTTGTACAAAAGAAAACTGCTCAAAAGTATTAGAAAATTGTAGTGGCTCTTGGAGTAAATTTACTGAAATAAATAGTGTGAAGGTAAATAAACTTGATTTTAGTTGGGAGCAACAAGATAAGTTAATTAAAGTAGAAATAGAATTAGAGTCAGTAAACGAGAATAATATTACTTATTCCACAAAAAGTTATATTTCCCTATTAAATCATTCGAGGTGACAGTGAAGATAGGTAAAAATGCTAGTGCATTATTAATTTCATTAATATTAATTTCCTCTATTCTAGCTACATTATTTCTAACAAAAGAGAAATGGATTGCTCAGCAGAATATAATTCATTTTTATAGCGAGAAATATCTTAATGATAAATATCATCTACTTTCTTTATATAAAGAAGATAAAAATATACTTTGCCAACAGGTAAAGAAGGAAAATGTTACTCAAGTAGATTTTTCATCGAATAAATTGATGTTTTTACAATATCAATTTGAATGTCAGTTTAATAGTGTATTTAAACAAGGAAGACCAACAAGGGAAAAATATATTCCTTTTACTCGAATATCCGATCATCTTGATTTCACTAATGTGCCTAAGAACGAAATTTATACTATCCAAAACTTATCAGAACTGCCCCTAAGTCGTGAAGATAACCCTAAAATCGTGATAGCTAAAAATGATATTAATGAAAGCTTGCCGAAAGATTTTTACGGCATTGTTATTACCGATTATCTATTTGATATTACAGGGAAAAAAATGTATGGCATATTGTATTCCTCCTTTAATAATGCACGAGAAGAACGCAATTTAACCTTTAAAAGAGAGGTTATCGCAAAACTGGAAGAAAAATATTCCTATTGGAAATATTTGACTCATTCTGAAAATATTATCGGAGCGGTAGATGAATAAATATAAAGCAGAAAGCACGATTTCGCTGTTAGTAGCTGTGGCTTTGTTTGCGATTGTTGTATTGAGTTTTAGTTATTGGCAATCTGAGCAGAATAGACGGGTGAATACTCACTTCCAACAGCAACAGGCAGCAGTAATATTAGAAAACCAAATTGCGTTACAGTTGGCAGGATTAGCTTGTGAAAAGCAGATAGAGCAAAATAACATTCGTTATGAAATTCAATGCTCAGAAAATAAGCTCAGCATTCGTTTTCCACTTGGGAAAATTGAGCTGAATAAGGATTGAATCCCCCCTCGCTTTATTGGACAATAATTCATTAGCGAGGCGTTATTATGTTTACACTTTACCAATCTAACCAAATTTCATCACTGGCTGAAATGCTGGTGAAAGTTCAGCAAGTTAATCCGCTTGAAGATCCGTTTGCGCCAGAAACCATCCTTATCCAAAGTCAGGGAATGGCACAGTGGCTGCAAATGCAGATTGCCGAACTAAACGGCATTATGGGCAACTGCCATTTTCTCTACCCCACCACGTTTTTATGGCAACAGTATCGTGTGCTGTTTCCCGAATTGCCAAAAGAGAATATTTTTGACCGTAGCTCAATGACTTGGCGCCTGATGCGTTTACTCCCAAATTGCCTGACTCAAGCGGAATTTGAACCGCTTCAACGTTATTTAGCAAATCAGCCGAGCGAAGAGCAGTATCAACTTAAACTTTATCAACTTTCTACCAAAATTGCTGAATTGTTCGATCAATACTTGGTTTATCGCCCGCATTGGCTAGTACATTGGGAAGAAGGCAACTTACAAGCGGTCGAAAATGAGCTAAAAATTGCAATTAAGGCAAAGAATGTTGATCCAAATTTGATTGCAGCCGATATCAAATGGCAAAGCCACCTATGGCAGCAAATTGTTCAAGATCTGCAAGCAGGGGCAGATGATCGCGTATTTACCACCTCGCACCGTGCTTATTTGCAGCAAAATTATTTTGAAAAGCTGGATAATCTCACCGAAGCGGAAAAAGCAAAATTACCAAAGCGTATCTTTATTTTTGGGATTTCTGCCTTCTCGCCGTTGCAGTTAGCGGTATTTAAAAAGTTGAGTGAGCATTGTGATATTCACATCTTTTTCTTTAACCCAAGCGAAAAATATTGGGGCGATAGTGTGGAAGATAAGGTATGGCAAGAGCTCGCTTTAACACGCAAAATTTCGCCAGAGGATCTGGAAAATTTATTAGCAGAGCAGAGCAATAAACTGCTCAATCTTTGGGGCAAACAAGGGCGTGATTTCTTAGCACAGCTAATGGAATTTGAGCCGCATACTATTGATGTGTTCGCTGAACCTGAAGAAAACAACAATCTTAACAAGCTCAAAAAGCAGATTTTTAATTCTGCAAATAATGCCACTATTGAGGATTTAACTGACGATCACTCCATTCAAATTCACGCTTGCCACAGCCCAATGCGTGAAGTGGAAGTGCTGCATAACCAACTGTTGAATTTATTTGAGAAAGACAAAACCTTACTGCCGAAAGACATCATTGTGATGTCGCCAGATATCAATAAATACGCCCCTTATATTGATGCGGTGTTTTCTCGCAATAAAGGCAGTCGAGATCCTCGCTATATTCCGTTTTCCTTATCGGATCAGGCGTTTACCAAAATTGATCCGATTATCCACAGTTTTTTACAACTGCTTGCGATGAAAGAGAGCCAATTTAACGCCGAAGATCTGTTTGATTTATTGGAAGTTGGGGCAATTCAAACTCGCTTCGCTTTTAGTGCAGAAGATATACATACGCTACGCATTTGGGCGAAAAATGCAGGAGTGCGTTCAGGCATTGAGATTCAGCAACCTCATTGGCAGAATTATAATTCGTGGGAAAACGGTTTAAATCGGTTACTGCTTGGTTCAAGCCTAAAAGAAGCTCACGGCATTTGGGAAAACACGTTGGCATTTGGCGACAGCTACGGCTTAAATGCTGAATTGGTCGGACGGCTTGCCTCGTTTATTTCGACTTTATTGGAATGGGTAAAACTGATTCAATCGCCACAATCCTTAGAACAATGGCACTTGGCAGTAAAAACGCTGATTGCTGATTTATACCAAGAAAATGCGGAAAATGCGGCCTCTATTTTGTTACTCAATACAGTAAACGATGAAATTTTAGCGCTGATTTCTACCACTCATTTTGCTGAAAATCTGCATATTGATATTGTCGAGCTGATGTTTAACCAGCAGCTCAATCAACATTCGCAACAGCTTAACTTCTTGGTTGGACGAGTAAATTTCGCCACACTGTTACCAATGCGGGCGATACCGTTTAAAGTGGTTTGTTTACTGGGAATGAACGAGGCAGATTTCCCACGCCAGCAGCAGATCAACAGCTTTGATTTAATGCAGTATGCTCCACAAAAAGGCGACCGAGCGAAGCGTGATGATGACCGCTATCTCTTTTTGGAAGCCTTACTTTCGGCACAAAATGTGTTTTACATCAGCTACATCGGGCAGTCGCAAAAAGACGGCAAAGAGATGTTACCTTCTATTTTAGTTTCTCAGCTTTTAGATACGATTAACGACTATTTAGAACCTGAATTTAAAGAACAGCTTGGAATAGAGGCTGAGAAAATTTTAGTAAGAAAACAACCGCTTACCGTATTTAGTAAGAAGAATTTTACGCACCCGAGAGATTATGCTTACAACGCAGAGTGGATTATTATCCCGACTTCTTCTACGCAGGATTTCTTAAGTGAGCCATTAAATACAGAAACGGTTGAGGAGATTGAGATCGGAAATCTTATTCGTTTTGTACAAAATCCGATTAAATTTTTCTTCGTTAGTGTGCTAGGCATATCTTTCAACACCTATGATGACACCATTGATGAAAGTGAAATTTTTGCGATATCGGGGTTGGATAACTACGCCATCTTAAACGAATTATTAACAGTTTCACCTGAACAACAAGAACAGTTTTTTGAGAAAGAACAGCTTAAAGGCAACTTACCAGCCTCTAATTTTGCTACCACAACCAAGCAAGATTTAATCAGCAAAATCAGTGATATGCGAGCAACTCTAGCGGAGTATTTAACAAAAGACAGCACGATTTTAACGCTTAACCAAAATCTTGCTATTGATGAAATAACGATCAACCTAAATGGTAATTTAGAGAATGTATTCAATGAAGAAATAGTGCTATGGCGAGTGGGTGGTCTGCGAGATAAAGATAAGATAGCAGTTTGGATTTACCATTTATTCCTCTGTGCTTATTTCCCGCAAAAAAACGTGAAATTCTATTACCGTGAGGCTGAGCAAACAGGCTTATTGAGTTTTGAAAAAATGTTACCCGAAGAGGCTCTATCTCAATTAACGATTTATGTGAAGGACTACTTAGCAGGCTTATCGCAAGCACAACTTGTGGTTTATCAAGGCATTGACGATTATCTCAAAAAAGGCAGTGAAAACAGCGAACAGGCGCTTTCTAACCTTGCCGAAGATAGAGAGGGTAGTTACATCAACCGTATTCTTTCGCAAACAAGCACACTCAATTCGGAAGAAATTTACCAACATACGGTAAATTGGTTTGGCGTGATGAATGAGAAAATAACAGCGAATAGTTAAGCAAAACTTATAGGGGTGAAATATTTTTCGCCCTATTTTACACATCACAAATAGAATTTTCCCCTCATTTTACTGTCAATTAACCACAACCTATTTAATTTCAAAAGGAGATATATGGAATTATCTATGCTAACCAAATTAGTTACGGTAGCTTTTGCTCTCAATGTAATGGCTTATCCTGCTTTCGCAGAAGTTGCAAAAAATTCGGAAAAAACGACCGCTAGTCAAACTCAGCAGCAGAGCCAAAAAGGCTTTGAGTTAATTAAACAGAGCATTAATAAAAGCCCGAATGATAAGGCGATTTATCAAGGCATCAAACTGGATAATGGTATGGAGGTACTGCTGATTTCAGATAGCCAAGCGAATAAATCCTTGATGTCTGCCATTATTCCGATTGGCTCGGCGGACGATCCTGTTTCTCAGCAAGGGTTGGCTCACTATCTTGAACATATGATTTTGATGGGCTCAAAAAACTATCCTGAAACGAACAGCTTAGACGGCTTTTTAACTAAAAATGGCGGAATGAATAATGCCTCTACCGCTTCGCATCGCACGGCTTACTATCTTCAAGTGAATAATGAAGCCTTTAGTGAGGCGGTTGCTCGTTTGGCAGATACGCTCGCTTTCCCGCTTTTACTTGAAAAGAATGCGAAGAAAGAGGTAAATGCAGTGAATGCCGAGATGGTGCGAGCAAAATCGCATGATGGACATTTATTACACAGCGTGAATTTAGCTACCTCAAATCCAGCTCACCCTGCTACCAAATTTGCGGTGGGGAATAAAGAAACCTTATCAGATAAGCCAGACAGTAAGTTACAAACTGAGTTAGAGAAGTTTTATAAAGAACATTATTCAGCGAATTTATTTAAAGTAGTGCTTTATTCAAATCAGTCGATTGAGCAGATGGTGAAGTTGGCAGTAAATACTTTAGGCAAAATGGAAAATAAAAACCTCAGCGTACCACAAACGGCTGAGCCACGTTACCGAGCAGAAGATAAATCTGTTTTCATTCAATACAAGCCGGTGAAATCGACCAAAATGCTCGCTATTGGGTTTGATTTCCCGAACGATGAAATGCACTTTAAGCACAAAACAGGTGAGTATATCGCTTATGTGCTAAACAATAATACCGATGGTACTTTATCAGATTATTTAATCAAGCAAGGTTTATCTGATGGCGGTGTTGAAGCGGTAAGTATAGCTAACATCGGGCGTGATCGTAGCTCGTTTGATATTTATATTGAGCTAACCGATAAAGGCTTGGCTGAACAAGATAAAGTAATTTCCCTCGTGTTCCAACAAATTGAAAAAATTAAGCAAGAGGGCATTCAAGAGAGTTATTTCAATGAAGTAAAAGAGAGCCTGAAACAAGATTTCCAACACTTACAAGTTGAAAAAAGTATGGGCTTTGTTGAGTTCATTACCGACCAAATGCTTTATTTTCCATTAGAACACGTTATCGACCAACCTTATGTGGCGGAAACGATGGATAATGATGCAATTAAAGCAAAATTAGCACAGATGAATATCGACAATGCTCGTATTATATTAGTGAGTGATAATGCGATAACGGATAAGAAAACGCCACATTTTGAGGCGGACTATTCTGTGGCAAAAATCACAGAACAGCAAAAACAAAAATGGCTTGATTTCAGCCAAAATCCACAACTTAATTTACCAGAGCTCAACCCTTATTTCACCACAGATTTTTCATTAAATGTGGTGGAGAAAGGGCTAACTAAGCCAAAATTATTAGCTGAAAAGCAAGGCGAACTGATTTATGCAATGCCGAGCGTGAATTTTGCGACCGATCCGAAAGCAAAAATCAGTATGGCATTTAACATTCGCCCAAGACAGGACGATTTAAAAACTGCGACTGCTGCCGCCATTTTAGGTTATATGAACAATTTGGCACAAACCAAGCTCGATTTCCAATCTTCCATCGCAGGAATGAATTTAAGTTTAGCCCCAGCAGCTAACGGTTTGATTGCAAGTGCGGAGGGTTATACCCAAAACCTCAGCAAATTGATTTTAGACAGTATCAAACAGTTCAGCACTTTTAAGCTTAATGAAGAGGTATTAGCTCAAGCTAAACAGCGTTTGCACCAAGCCTTAGATCGTAGTGAGAAAGAAAATAGTCTCAATCAAGCGAATACAGCATTAGTGTATTTTGCGAGTTACCCTTATTTTGAGATAGTCAAACAGCGTGAGATGATCGACCAAATCAGCCTTGCTGATGTGCAAAAATTGCGTGATCGCATTTTGAATGACTCTACAGGCTTTAAGTTGCTTTCAGTGGGTAATTTATCGAATGAGCAGGTCTCTGAAATTGCTAAGCAAGTGCAAGCGGTTATAAAAAACAAAAAATTTGCAAATTCGACTGGACGGTATATTGATGTAAATACAAGCCAACGTAAACTCAATTTCATTAAAAACGTACCGAATGAAGACAATGCCTTGCTAATGGCATTCTTACCGAACGGCTATACAGAACTTGAGGGTGTAGTAAGAGCAAGATTGCTGAGAGATATTGTTTCTCGTTGGTATTTTGATGATTTGCGTACTGACAAACAACTGGGCTATGTGGTTTATGCCACCCAAACAGCCATTGGCAAAACCTCAGGCATTCAGTTTATGGTACAAAGCCCGAATACCACACCAGCAGGGATTTTAGAGCATAACAAACGTTTCTTTAAAGAGAGCTTTGAGCGTTTACAGAATCTATCTGATGAGGAATTTGTGAAATATCGCAATAGCTTGGTGGAAAAATTGCGATATAAGCCTGAATCTTTAGCGGAAGAATTTGCTGAGTTCGGCTCAGACTTTAGCAGAAATAATGCAAAATTTGACCGCTTGCAACAGGTTATTGAGCTAACCAAAGGCTTAACCAAAGCTGATATTGTGGCGTTTTACCAAAAAGCAGTAATCGATCAGCAAGCGTTTGTGTTTGTGAGTCAAGCAATAGGTACAAAAACCAATACAGAAGATGTAGCGAAGTTTGATAACTTTGAACAAGTTGAAAGCATTGAAAAGCTACAACGAGAGTTTGAGGTGAAGGATTATTGATAGATACAAAATGGGCGAACTAATTAGTTCGCCCATTGTTTATATTATTCCACAATCTTCACAGGATATAAGTAAGTATATCCGAATGGACTTTGTTTGTAGCCTTCAACACGTTTGCTGGTTGGAGCAAAGTTAATTGAGTGAGCCACGTTAATCCACGGAGCTTGCTCTCTTAAAATCACTTGAGCCTGTTCGTATAGCTTTGTACGTTCTGCTTTATCAGATGAGCCTAATGCTTTTTCTAATAAGGCATCTAACTCAGGGTTAGTGAAGCGGGCATAGTTACTGTTACCTACATTTTGTGTACCGAATAATGGCGATAAGAAGTTATCAGGGTCGCCATTATCGCCAGACCAACCGTAAGTCCCTGCGGTTAATTCGCCTGCTTTGGTACGTTTGATATAATCGCCCCATTCATAGGTAACTAAATTCGCTTTCACGCCGATTTTTGCCCAGTCTGCTTGAATAATTTCAGACATACGGCGTGGATTTGGGTTAGACGCGCGTACTACAGGCTGTACCCATAATTCAGTTTCAAAACCATTTGGGAAGCCGGCTTCAGCTAATAGCTGTTTCGCTTTCTCAATGTTATATTCTGACTCTGATAAGCTGTCGTTATAACCCCAAATTGTTGGCGGAAGCGGGTTTTTCGCTGCGAAACCATTACCTTGATACACAACATCAATAATCGCTTTTTTATCTACCGCTAAGTTTAATGCTTGGCGAACTTTCACATTATCAAATGGTGCTTTCTCGGTATTGAATGCCACATACGCAATATTTAAACCCGGTTGAGATAATAAGTTGATCTTCGGATCATTTTTCATTTTCTCAATATCGGTCGCATTCGGGAAGTCCATTAAATCACATTGACCAGATTGTAATTTCGCATAGCGGGTGGTTGCATCGGGCACGATCTCAAAGATTAAACGGTCGATATCCGGTTTGCCCTTCCAATACTCTTTATTTGCCACATAACGGCTTGCTTGGTCTAATACATAGCCACTAAACACAAACGGGCCTGTACCGATTGGGGTGGTATCTACCGCTTCTGGAGTGCCTGCTTTCATCATTTTATCGGCATATTCAGCAGAATAGATTGAGGTAAAATCCATACCTAGACTTGATAAGAATGACGCATCACGCTTAGTTAAAGTGATACGCACCGTACTATCATCTACTTTTTCTACCGATTTTAATAAGGTTGGGAACTTCATAGCGTTGAAGTATGGATAAGTCCCGTTTGAAACCGTGTGATATGGGTGGTTTTTATCTAATTGACGATTAAATGAGAACACCACATCATCTGCATTGAACTCACGGCTTGGGGTGAAATCTTTATTTGAGTGGAATTTCACGCCTTGACGTAATTTAAAGGTATAAGTTAAACCATCTTCGCTGATTTCCCAGCTCTCAGCTAATGCAGGTTCAATATCCGTTGTTCCCGGCACGAACTCTACTAAGCGATTATAAATTTGCTGTGAACTTGCGTTATAAGATAAACCGTCCATCATTAAAATTGGGCTAAAGCCTGTTGGCGAACGGCTTACGCAGTTTACAAAGGTTTTTTCTACCGCTGGTTTTGCGGCTGAAGTTGTTGTTTTATTTTCGCTTTTATC
This sequence comes from Mannheimia kashgarensis, assembly GCF_041807705.1. NCBI lineage: Bacteria > Pseudomonadati > Pseudomonadota > Gammaproteobacteria > Pasteurellales > Pasteurellaceae > Mannheimia > Mannheimia kashgarensis. Next base: position 16,516 of record NZ_JBGTYY010000021.1, on the reverse strand, counting down.
ATCACAAGCTGCTAACGCTAATGCTGCTAACACACCTGCGCTGACTTTGGTTAAGGTTGATAATTTCATATATTCTCCGATGAGTCTTAGAGTTAATTGGCGAAGAGTACCCTTTATTATATAAAGAGTAAATAACAAAAAGTGTGCTGATATAACAAAATGATATAACAATAGGGTAAATAAGATGGTATTTGGCTGCGAAATATATTGAGAGAGGTCGCACGTAGTGCGACCCTACGGTAAGCTAATCCGCCCTTAACGACATTTCGCCAATGCCGAAATATTGAATGGTTTCGCCTTGTCGGAGAATTAACTCGCCTTGTTCGTTAATGCCGAGTGAAGTACCGTGAATTTCACTGTTTTCTGTAACCAATTTCACGGGTTTATTATAGAAAATATCGAATTTTTGCCAGCGTTCGGCATAGTGAGAGAAACCGACAAGCGGGTAAATTTTGAGATTTTTTTGCAACTCAAATGCTAAATGGCAGACTAGCTTGTTGCGGTCGAAATGGTATTGCGATAAATCCGCCCACGCTTGGGTAACAATGGTCTCATCAACTTTCGTCATACCTAAATTCAAGCCAATCCCAATCACTAAATTCAAGCCATTACGAGTGGCTTGGCTTTCTAGCAAAATACCGCCCATTTTTTTGCCTTTGTAGTAAATATCATTCGGCCACTTGATTCGAATATCTTCCACATTTTGTGCCGAGAGACTTTCAGCAATAATTAACGCCACCACAAGACTAAGTGGAGGCAGATTGGCGGCTTCTTCATTTGGGTAATGCCATAAAATCGAGAAATAGAGATTTTCACTCTCTGGCGAATACCACGTTCGCCCGCGTCTGCCACGCCCTGCAGTCTGTTTTTCCGCAAGGCAGACTGAGCCATTTTCTAAGGTTTGATGATGTGTGAGTAAATATTCATTGGTTGAGCCAATTTCATCAAACACAATGGCTTGTCCGCAGAGTAAGGCTTCTTGAATTTGCTTCTGGTTGAGCTTCATTGTTATCTCACTTAGCGAGTGATCTGCTCGCTATCTACTTCACCATTTTTGCCGATAAAACGCACTTCAGGCTGGATTTCTACGCCAAATTTTTCACGCACACGTTGGCGAACGGTTTTTGCCAATTCAGCAACGTCTCTTCCTGTAGCATTTTCTTTATTAATTAAGACTAAAGCTTGCTGGGTATGCACTGCCGCACCACAAATTTGTAAGCCTTTTAAACCAGCTTGGTCAATCAACCAACCTGCGGCTAATTTGATTGTTCCATCAGGCTGTAGATAACTTGGAATGGTTGGGAATTGGGCTTGTATTTCCGCAAATTGTTCTGCCGAAATAATCGGGTTTTTGAAAAAACTGCCTGCGTTGCCAAACTCATCGGGGTTTGGCAATTTTGAGGAGCGAACTTCGCACACCTCGTCAAAAATTTGTTGAGGCGTAACGGTTTGTGGGTCAAGTTGCGTGAGTGAGCCATAAGTCAGCACAGGTTGCCACGCTTTAGCAAATTTTAAGCCAACAGAAATAATCGCAAATTCATCACGATATTGATGTTTGAACACACTTTCACGGTAGCCAAAACCGCACTCTTCTTTTGAAAGCGTAAAGTGTTCGCCTGTGCGTAAATTTAACACTTCGACAAAATCACACACTTGCTCAAACTCTACGCCATAAGCACCGATGTTTTGAATAGGAGCAGAACCAGCGACACCGGGAATTAACGCAAGATTTTCAATGCCTGCAATGTTATGGGCTAATGTCCACTTCACTAGCTCGTGCCAGTTTTCTCCACCTTGAACGTGCAAATAGTGGAATTGATCATCTTCACGATGTGTAATCCCTTTCAGTTTATTCACTAACACTACACCGTCAAAATTTTCTAAAAATAAGACGTTAGAGCCTTGCCCTAGAATCAAAATCGGCATTTGAGCATTAAAGGCTTTTTGCCATTCGGTAAGTAGTTGTTCAACGCTGGTAAATTCAATAATTTGCGTTGCTTTTGCTGGCAAATGGAAAGTATGAAAAGGGGTTAAACTGTGTTTCATCATCAAATTAGTTAGTTAAGAAGTGGAAATAACAAGCGGTGATATTTTTACAAAATTTTGCAATTAAGATTTGAGCAGGCACAGGACCTGCCCCTACATTCGGAATTACCTTGCGCCGAACACCACAATGGTTTTGCCGTGTGCGGAAATTAAACCTTCGTCTTCCAGCATTTTCATAATACGACCAACGGTTTCACGGGAACAGCCCACCATTTGCCCAATTTCTTGACGGGTGATTTTGATCTGCATACCTTGTGGGTGGGTCATTGCATCAGGCATTTTGGCTAAGTTTAGCAAGGTTTGAGCAATTCGCCCTGCCACATCTAAAAAGGCAAGATTGCCTACTTGGCGTGAAGTTTGACGTAAACGGCGAGCCATCTGTGCCGACAAATACATCAAAATATCAGGGTTTAAATGCACCAGTTGTTTAAATTTTTTATAGGAAATTTCTGCAATCTCGCAAGGGCCTTTGGTGCGAACATAAGCGGTGCGTTGCTGTACTTTTTCCTCAAAAAGGCTTAATTCGCCCACAAATTCGCCGGTGCCCAAGTTAGTTAATAGCATCTCTCTGGTTTCATCATCTTTGATGTAAACCGATACCGAACCGTTCACGATGTAAAAAAGCGATTCGGCATCTTCTCCCGCGTGGATTAACGTATATTTCGCAGGATAACGATGGATATGACAATGGGTTAAAAACCACTCCACCGCAGGGTCGTGAATAGAGGGCGGAGGAGTTACATTTTCCAGAGGAGCTGTTGAAAGTGTCATATCTTGCATAGTATTTCCTATAACTCTTTATTCTAGGTTAAATTTTCGAAATTTTAACACGAAATTAACTATTAGCCTAAAAAAGATTTTTTGTCTTTAATATCAAGGCTTTCGTGAAATTCAGACCAAACGATAACGACTTTATCGGCTTTCAATTGGGCGAGTAAACGTTCTCTTTTTTCTTCCAAAGAAAGTTCTGTTTCGCCATAGTCCGTGCCTTCTCGTAAAATGAATGAATCCAGCACATTATGTAATGTGGATTCTGCTAAGTCTTGCCAAGGTATAATCATAATTAATCGAATAAGGGCTTAATAAATGCCCACTGTTTTTCAAAATGTTGATGTTGGTTATAGCTGAAATTTGAACGAACTAAGCGTAAAAATTGCCCTTCACAGAAATTCACCAAATAACCGGCTAAGGCTCTTTCATCTTCAAAACTCTTGCGTTCGCGTAGTTTGCTGAGCTGTAAAATATTAGCAAATTGCAATTCTAAATTATCGAAGAATTTTGCCACGCGAGCTTTCAAAACATCATCTTCAAACATCAAGGCGTGGCCTGTCAGAATACGGGTTACGCCCGGGTTTTTGCGTGCAAATTCTAAAATCACATATAAAATTGCTCGCACCGAATTGGCACTGCTGTCTTGGCGTTTATTGGCGTGAATATAGCTGGTGAGGGTTTGCTCGATTTTCTCGATTAACGCCTCAAACATTTTGGTTTTGCTTGGGAAATAGCGATACAACGCCCCTTCCGATACCCCCACCGCCGCAGCTAAACGCTCGGTGGTTACACGCTGCATTCCATCTTCAGAATTTAATAAGCCGATTAAAACCTCCAGCACCTGCTGGCGGCGTTCCACCACTGATTTTTTCGGCATTTTAATTTTAGGTTCTGTCATTGCTCATCCTACTACTATTGCTTACCCGAATGCCCGAAACCGCCTTCGCCACGTTCGGTTTGCTCAAAATCTTGCACAATATTAAAACTTGCTTGAACCACTGGCACGAAAACAAGCTGAGCGATACGGTCGCCCACATTCACGGTAAAATCGGTTTGGCTTCTGTTCCAAACTGAAACCATTAACGGGCCTTGATAGTCGCTGTCGATCAATCCAACTAAGTTACCTAATACGATCCCGTTTTTATGCCCTAAACCTGAGCGAGGTAAGATCACTGCGGCTAAGTTGGGATCGGCAATATAAATTGAAATCCCTGTTGGGATCAAAACCGCTTCGCCTGCTTTAACGGTAAGTGGCTCGTTGATTAACGCTCTCAAATCCAACCCTGCTGATCCTTCGGTTGCATAAGTTGGTAGTGGAAATTCACTGCCGATACGGCTATCTAAAATTTTTAAATCGATCTGTTTCATTGTCTGTCCTTTTGTAAAATTTTGTTCATTTTTGACCGCTTGCGATAAAAGCAAATTTTCTAATCTTCCTCATCATCGCATAATGCTTGCACGTTACATTTATCAAACGGCATTACAGTGTTCGTCCACTCTTTGAGCTTACGCGGTTTTTTGTCTGTAGAATGCTGCTCTGTTTGCGTATAGGTTAAATGCCATTGGTAGTAAGGTTTGCCGATATCTTGATAGCGAATTTTTAAAATGGTATCTGCGGTGTCGTGGCATTGGTGTAATTTTTGCACATCTTCTTCTCTAAAGCAGGCTCTAATCATCTCGCCTTCATAAAAGTAAATAGATTGTAATGCCAGTTGGTAACTGTTGTCCTCATTGATTTGCAAGAAATCGGCAAAACTGGCACTACGAGAACCGCCCGAATACATTTCAGACCATACTTTCTCTAACGCAATCGCCCATTTCCCTTCTGCCAAAGGATAAAGTGCCGGAGCAATGCTATAATAGGGTTCTGCTTCCAGCTCATTAAAATTACCTGCCCGATGTTGATAATTGGAAAAATCCCAATGATTTTTCAGTTTATAACCATTACTTTTCGGGAAAAAGGCTAATTGAGGCGTGCCATCGCTCAAATAGAGGTCGCCATTTGCTGCTTGGTATAACCTTACTAAATCTTCACATTTCGGTAACTGGCGGCAAAGCTCCAGCCTTTTCGCCTCATTATCCACCAATTTCATTGTTTGTGCTTTAATCGAACTATTCGCAATTCCGGTTGATGAAAGCATAAGTAGCGAAATGCTGATGATTTTTTTCATTGATGATATTCCTTATACAAGCGGTTACTTTTCTGCTGTTTTTTGCAAATGTTGCCAGGCTTTGATCATTTCCTGCATTTTCGGCGAGCCAGCCTTAAAATTTTCATTAAAGCCACAGCCAAATTCAGGTGAAACCTCAAAATTTTGAGGGTTAAACTGCCAACTTGCGTTATCTTTCACACGAAAGGCAAGATCATAATTACATTCACGCCACAGCTCAAAAAAGCAGTGGTTTGGTTTAATTTCCGCATCCCAAATTGGGCTGATAAGCAGATGCGTATTGTAATCCGAGAAGTCTGTTACGGGCATTTCGCCCCACATCAAGGGTTCAGATAAATGGATACTTGTAATCGTACTCTCTTTTAACGGCTTTTCCTGCTTATATTTTGCCCTTGTTTTATTACCATCGTAGAAAATTGTCGTTTCCACAGGTAATGGCAGATATTTGGCTGTCATCGGCTCAGTTGTGATAAATTTCGGTGTTGGATCGGCTTTCCCCAAACTTTGTCCAAGCAGGTGAAAAAATACTATCATAGCAAGTGCTACCAAGACAAAAATAGCCCCTAAGATTATCAAAATCTTTTTCGCCATTTGAAGCTCCATCTTTTATTCAATTTGCAAATTTTTAGTGGTTTTTGACCGCTTACAAGCGGTTATTTTTTGTGTTTTTTTGCGACATTTTACTGCGGATTATCGCCAAAAATTCATCAATCTGAGCCTGCCCCCCAAAGGCACTTTTCGGAATAACGTGGCTGACAGCACCTCTATCAAAAAAGATTAATACGAAATCTTTGCTCTGTTCAACGGCATAGAATTTTTCATAAAGGCTGAGGCTTGAACCCATATCACTTTGGTGAAACAGCTCTTTCTCACGTAGCTCAATACGATTATTCATCAGTAAGGCATAATAGTGCTCGAACGCTTTGATCCTATGCAATGCCATTTCAATATACGGCTTAACACCAGCAACAATCGCTAAAATTACCGCAGAGATCACTAACCAACGATTGGTTTGCTTAACATCATTGAGAAACTCATCGAGAGTTTCACCATAATCATCTCCAAGTATTTCTAAAATAACGCTTTGCTGTTCAAAAAACGTAATCCACCACCAAAGAATAAAACAGATGAATGGAAATATGAGCAGAGCACGAATAAGGTGAGACTTCAAAGTCCATTTGCTAAAAATGAGATTAGCTTGCAGTAACCCTTTAATATAACTTTTGGGGGTTAATTCGTAGTTTAATTGCATTTTTATTCCTATGTTGCCTGAAATCGAGCCACAATTTCCTGCACCAAACTTTCCGCCAATTTCCCTTTATCCGCAAGTGGGAGCGTTTTCTCACCGTTTTTCCAGAACAAGTGCAACGCATTTTGGTCTTGTCCGAATACTTGCCCGCCTGACACATCGTTGGCACAAATCATATCGAGCTTTTTACGTTCAAGTTTGGATTTCGCATATTCCGCCACATTTTGCGTTTCGGCGGCAAAACCAACCACGAACGGACGATTTTGGGTAAGATGAGCGACGTTAGCGATAATATCGGGGTTTTTTACCAATTTTAGCGTGAGTTCATTACTGTCATCGGTTTTCTTGATTTTCTGGTCGGAAATTTCCGCCATTCGATAATCCGCCACTGCCGCACAGCCGATAAAAATTGCAGATTTTTGGGCAAATTTGACCGCTTGTTGCTCCATCTCAACCGCAGATTCCACATTGATTCGTTCCACATTATCGGGCGTAGGTAAATTCACCGGGCCGCTAATCAGCGTAACGTTCGCCCCACGTTCGGCAAAGGCTTTGGCGATGGAGTAGCCCATTTTGCCTGAGCTGTGGTTGCTAATATAACGCACAGGGTCAATAGCTTCACGGGTTGGACCTGCGGTAATGGTTACATTCAAGCCTTGTAAATCTTGGTTTTTGCAGAAATGAGCCAATACTGCTTGGTAAATTTCTTCAGGCTCAGACATTCTGCCTGCCCCCACATCGCCACAGGCTTGGAAACCACTGTTCGGGCCGATAAATTGCATTCCACGAAAAATGAGGGTGGTGATATTTTCTTGCACCGCCAGTTGTTTATACATTTGTTGGTTCATTGCAGGGGCAAGCAGAATAGGGCTTGCAGTGGCAAGGCAGAGGGTGGAGAGCAAATCGTTCCCCATTCCCACACGCAAGCGAGCAATAAAATCAGCACTTGCCGGGGCGATAACCACTAAATCCGCCCATTTCGCTAACTCAATATGCCCCATTGCCAGCTCGGCTTGAGGGTCGAGTAGGGAAGTAGAAACGGCATTGCCTGAAATGGCTTGTAAGGTTAAAGGCGTTACAAAAGCCTCTGCGGCGGGGGTTAAAACCACTCTAACTTCCGCATTCGCCTTTTTCAAATGGCGGATAAATTCAATGGTTTTGTAGGCCGCGATCCCACCGGAAATGCCGACTAAAATTTTTTTGTTTTGTAACATCTTTACTATCCTTAAAGCGTGGATTTATTTTGCATATTTTAGCGGAATAAGGAATTGCTCACAACTTCACTATTTTTGCGATCTAGCTCGAAAAATTGAATAAATCCTTTTGTCTGCAAAGGTTGGCTCTTTTATGCTTAACGAAATTGATGGAGGAAAAAATGAACGATTTTTTTGATGAAGATTCTCAAGAGCCAACAATAATGCCGCGAGAGAAATTATTAACACAGGGGGCAGCCTCATTAACTGATGCCGAATTATTAGCAATTTTTTTACGGACGGGCACGAAAGCTGTGCCTGTGTTGGCATTGGCAGAGAGTGTATTGATGGCATTTGGCTCGTTACGCCAATTACTGAATGCAAATATTGATGATTTTTGCAAAATTTACGGTTTAGGCAAAACCAAATACATTCAGTTACAAGCCTCTAAAGAGATGACCAAACGCTATTTGGCTCAACAAATGGAATTTAGCGAGATGATTCAAGCCCCTTATATGGCGATTATGTATTTCCAAACCGAGCTAGAGGAAGAAGATCGAGAAGTCTTTATGGTGCTGTTTTTGGACAACCAAAACCGATTGATTTATAAAGAAAAAATGTTCTTTGGTACGATTAACCAAACCGCTGTTCACCCCCGAGAAATTATTAAAAGAGCGTTAAAATATAATGCCGCAGCGATTATTGTGGCTCATAATCACCCCTCAGGTTCTTGTCTGCCGAGTGAGTCGGACAGAAGTTTAACTAAAAAGATCGAAATGGCGTGCGAATTGGTTGATATTCGCTTTGTGGATCATATTATTGTCGGCAAAGGGGACTACTTTTCCTTTGAGGAAGAGAAATTAGAAATGCAGGAACATTCATTTTTGCAAATTTCTGATAGAAAATAACCGCTTGCTTTATTTAACCTTTAACATTTCTCCTGAAATAGTAAAAAAATACGCATATAAATTCTACTTGAATATAACAAATGAAATCGGTATAATCCGCAGTCTTTATTACATAGACTGTGGTCGGGTTAATGCCTGACGAGGCAATCAAAATCGGAGGGGTTGGTTGAGCAACGCCTTTTGTGAGATCGCCCGAACCATTTTTAAGCTTAAAATTATTGGAGAAATTCAAATGTCAAGAGTTTGCCAAGTAACCGGCAAGCGTCCAGCAGTTGGTAACAACCGCTCACACGCAATGAATGCGACAAAACGTCGTTTCTTACCAAACCTTCACACTCACCGTTTCTGGGTTGAGAGCGAAAACCGTTTCGTAACCTTACGTTTAACAGCGAAAGGTATGCGTATTATTGATAAAAAAGGCATTGATGCAGTATTAGCTGAAATCCGTGCTCGTGGCGAAAAAATCTAAGGAGCTAAAAAATGGCAGCTAAAGGTGCTCGTGAGAAAATCCGTTTAGTTTCTACAGCAGAAACTGGTCACTTCTACACAACAGATAAAAACAAACGTAATATGCCTGAAAAAATGGAAATCAAAAAATTTGATCCAGTTGTGCGTAAACACGTTATCTACAAAGAAGCAAAAATCAAATAATTTTGCTTTAAGATTCAAAACCCGGTGAATGCTGGGTTTTTTTATATGTGGTTTTGTAAAAGATCAAGAAAAAACAATCGCTTGTATCATTAAACTAATGATAGCTTAAAGTCATTGCCTGATAGGGCTTGGCAAGATTCATTGGGTAGCCCTTTATCTGTGATAATTTGCGTAAAGTTATTTAGCTGAGTTGCACAAAACAGGGAATATTTCCCATATTTGCTACTATCGGCAACTAAGATTTTTTGTGTTGCATTCTGTTGAAGCATTCTTTTTAGAGTAGCTTTCTCTTCTGTTGGTGCGGTAACACCTTTTTCTAAGCTCCAAGAGTTACAACTTACAAAAGCAATATCAGGATTAATATTTTCTAATAAATTTAGGCTATGATTGCCAATGCAGGATTGGCTGCTGTTATCTACTCTTCCTCCCGTAATAATTAATTCTATTTGCTTATATTCAGAGAGCAATAAAGCGATATGTAGATCTGCTGTAATCACACGAAGCGGCATATGAGCGATTTTTTTTGCGATGCACAATGTTGTAGTGCCGGCATCTAATACAATAGAATTTCCCGGAGAAATGAGTGAAACGGCATATTCAGCTATGCGTTCTTTTTCGACAATTTGCTTAAGCTGCTTTTCATTTGTCGTTGGCTGGAACGGGATAAATTGGTTCAAATTGACTCCTCCGTGTGTGCGAATTACCACACCTTCTTCATCTAATTTTATTAAATCACGGCGAATAGTTGCGGGAGAAGCCTCAGTTACTTTTACCAGTTGCTCTACGGTAGCAATATGGTGGCTTTTTAGAAATAGTAAAATTTGTTCTAGACGGTTTTTAGACATATAAACTCTCTTATTTTTGGCTACTTTTACTATAAGTAATTTTTTAAAAATAAGATAGCTAAAATTAAAGAACCTAAAACATTGCTGCTTTAGGTTCTTTGTTATTAGCAGTTTCCGTGATATTGGCAGATTTTGCATTTACGACTTTTGCTGGATTTGCCTGAATAATCACATTATCTTTACTAAAACGTATTAGAGCATTTAATTGTAGTTTGAGTGAATGTTCAGACTGCGAGTAGTTAATTAGCTGCGAAGGAGAAGGATTAAATACGATAGATTTTCCACCTAAAGTTGAAATATATTCATCAACTTGCAGCTGACTTGTTTCGTGAATTGAGGTTACAACAATTAATGCTCTACCTAATTTAAGAGCTTGCTCTGGTTTCGGTTGGTTTTGGATCGTATTGTTAATTGCAATTTGAGTTTGTTCTTTTGCTTTTTCGCCAATAGCTCTTGAATCTGTAGAAACAGAAATTACTTGAGCTTTATCAGAGTGAATTTGTGCTAATGCTGAAATTTTTTTTTAATCTAGTATTAAATCCTGCTTCAGCAAACATAACGGCAGTATCATTTGCACCAGTAAGATCATCTGCAATAACTAAGAGTGTTTCTTTCATAGGTTCTCTCCTTTTACAGGTTCTTGTACTAATCCACCTTGACGTTTTAATGCAAAAGCAAAGAAAGGAATAACGATTGCACCTGTTGGTTTCATTAGCTCTGTCCATTTAGGATCTAAATTACCAATAACCATACCAACAATCAGAGGAATAACAGCGGCAAGCATTAATGAGAGAGGAATACCTGCTAATCCTGATACACCTAAAAATAGTAAAACAAAGAAAGGACCGTCATTAACAGCAGAGGCAACATAAGCTCCTTTATCTCTATAGTCACCATATTAAATCAATAACAAATCAACAACAAAACAAATTCTCAATCGTTGCTTTTCTTTATTATAACTATTAAAATCGTTGCGTCTATTTTTTGTAATTGTTAAATAAATTACAAGATCAAGCAATAGGTTTTAAAAATCAAGCCTTTATGATAAATCTTGTTTTTGATTTATTTGAATTTATTTGAAAAAAGTGTTTGTTGTAACTGCGTATTTGTGATTGCAGTATTGATAAATAAATAAATAAATAAATAAATAAATAAATAAAATATGGCGAAAAACAAATACAAACAAACATCAAGTTCTCATATGGTAATATTGGAAAAATTACCAAAAAAGACTTTCAAAGCTTCTTCTCTAAATTTTGCATATTGGTTGCTTGTTTAGGGAGGGGCTTTTTCTTGTTGATTTTTTATAAACTTTATGTTTTTTCAATATAAATTATTAAACTCTAATTGTTAAACTTTAGGAATCGTGTATGAACCATATTTATAAGGTGATTTTCAACAAAGCAACCGGCACTTTTGTGGCTGTGGCAGAATTTGCAAAATCACACACTACCGCCTCAAGCAAAACAAATGCCAGTACAGCATCTGGCTTTTTGATGCCAACAAAAGTATTTGCTTTGTCTGTATTGGCATCTTGTGTTTGGAGCATGTCGGCTGTGGCGGCCGAGTCAACAATCGTCAGTCCTAGGGGCGGCACGAAAGCAACATCCAACTTAGGCGGCTCTGTGGTGATTGGTGATGGTGCTAATGCCAGCGGCACTTTGACCACGCATTTTTATTATAAAAACCCAAGCAATCCGCTTGACAACGATGGCAAAGTTGTTTTATCAAACGGTAAAAGTTTGGTGAGCTCTGCGGTTTCTATCGGTGCTTCTGCTACTGTGAAGGAAGCGGGGATTGCCATTGGTGATGCAACCAGCGCAAACAGACTTGGTGCGATTGCTATCGGTCCTGGCGCACAGGCTGACAATCACGGCATTACATTGGGTGCAGCGGCTTATGCCACAGGTCAAAACGCTATCAGTATCGGGCGACAATCTGCGTCACTAGGCAAAGGTTCTGTGGTGCTTGGCGTGGCTGCAGGCACAAGTGGAGACCAAAACATTGTGATTGGTAGCTCGGCACAAACCAAAAATAACGCAAAAGATTCAGTGGTGATTGGTTCGTCTCAATCAGGTGCAAGCTATGATGATCAAAACAATTCTTATGTAGCAGCCAACAAAGGTGTGGCTTTGGGTTCAAAAGCGCGTGTTCTGGCAGCAGCGGAAGGATCTTTGGCGCTGGGCGCAGGCTCAACGGCTTCAACTTCAAATTCTGTGGCGTTAGGTGCAGGATCCACCACGACAGATGCACAGGGCAGATCGAGCAATACTGCCGGTGGATTAACTTTTGATCGATATGCAGGCGCAACAGTCAATGGCGTGGTGAGTGTTGGTTCAGATACTCAAAAAAGACAGCTACAAAATGTAGCAGCTGGACAAGTGAGTGCAAACAGCACTGATGCGGTGAATGGTTCACAATTATTTGAAACACAGCAGATGATCGGAACAGCCATTACTGGCGTTAAAAATTTGATTGGTGGCAGTGCTAAACTTAACCAAAACACGGGTGAGATTACCAGCAATAACATCGGTACAACTAGAAAAAAAACCGTTGATGAGGCAATCAAGTTTTTAAATGAAACGAAAATCACATCATTTAGTTTGACTGCTGATGGAGCGGGCTCTGTGACCGTTGATAGCGGCAAAGGAGATGGTGGCGGCCCAACCAATCAAAACACTGCCAAGATTAAAGGTGGAAAAAATATCACCACAGCCGTCAAGGGCAGAGAAATTGAGGTGAAGTTAAATGACAGTTTGACTGGCTTGCAGGATGTTCAAACAGCAGCTTTAACGGCAACTGGTAGAACAACATTAAGTGGTGCGGTAACCGCAACACAAGAGGTGACGCTTCAAAGATCAGGAACTGTAACAGATGGTAATAACAAAGCGGTGACAGGTGATGCTGTTTTTGATGCCATCGCCCCTGTTAAAACCAAAGCAGAAAAAGCTGAAAGAGATGCGGCGACAGCTGACACAAAAGCGACGCGCGCTCAAACCAAAGCAGAAAAAGCTGAAAGAGATGCAGCGACAGCTGACGCAAAAGCGACGCGCGCTCAAACCAAAGCAGAAAAAGCTGAAAGAGATGCGGCGACAGCTGACAGAAAAGCGACGCACGCTCAAACCATTGCTGACACGGCGGTGACAGATGCTGCACGTGCTCAAACCACTGCTCTTGGAGCAAGATTGGCTGCAGACAATGCCAAGACGGCTGCTGATAACGCCCAAAGGGTTGCTGATGACGGTGTGAGAAAGGCGGATGCTGTCCAGCTTTTAGCGAATCAAGGCATCGCTGATGCAGCGCAAGCTGACAGAAAGGCTGAGGCAGCTCAAACCACAGCCGATACGGCGGCGGATTATGCTTTACGCGCTCAAACCACTGCTGATGAGGCCAATATAAAAGCGGATGCTGCACAAAATACGGCGAATACAGCGGTGGCGAATGCTTTACGCGCTCAAACCACTGCTGATAATGCACAAACCACTGCTGATAGAGCGCAAGCGACTGCTGAAAGCAAATTGGAGGGCTTTACTGTCACTGCCAATACAGGCGAAACCAGACGAATTGATAAAAACGCGCCTCAATTTAAAATTGAAGGCCAAGACAACATTGAAACCCAAGCCAATGATGGCACAGTGGTTGTTAAATTAAGTAAAAATCTAACAGATCTGACTTCGGTTCAAACAGGCAGTCTAAATACCGACACACTAGAAACCACAGGCAATGCCACAATTGGTGGAGCGCAAACGGTTAAAGGCAATCAAATTGTCAATGGAACACAAACCGTGGACGGTGCTTCAGAGATTAGAGGTGGTCTTACTGTCACAGGTGGTGCAACCACTGTTCAAGCTTTAACAGCAAACGGTCAAGTCACTGCTGGCGCTGGCCTTGCTGTCACAGGCCCTACCAATTTAAATGGTGATACCACCATCACAGGCACACAAACTGTAGCTGGCTCACAGACCGTAACAGGTACTTCAACCATTGAAGGCAAGCAAACGGTAAACGGCGGTCAGGATGTGACAGGTGGTCAAACCGTAGCAGGCGGCCATACTGTAACAGGTGGTACAACAACCGACACGCTAACAGCAAGCGGTGCATCAAATCTAAATGGCGGTGCGACTGTTAAAAATGGTTTAACGGTGACTGGAGCAACAAGCGTTGAAGGTTTAACCGCCAGTGAAAAAGTGACGGCTGGGGCTGGCTTGGCTGTAACAGGAGGCACAACTACTGACACAATCAATGTGACAGATAAAGCCACAGTTGGTAACGGCTTAGATGTGACAGGCCCTACCAATTTAAATGGTGATACCATCATCACAGGCACTTTATCTGCAACTGAAACCATCACCGCAAGCCAAGGTGTTGATCTAAAAACAGGATCAGGCGCCGTTACAGAAGGTGACAATAAAGCCGTCAGCGGTGATGCAGTTCACACAGCGATTGAACAATCAGCAAACAGCCTTGCGATGCAATACACAGGCGACAATGGCGTAATTGTCTCTCGCACCAAAGATCAAGTATTAAAGGTTAAAGGCGGTGCAACAGGCGACGCTACTACCGCTAAAAACATCAAAACCAGCACAGAAGATGATGGCACCATTGCAGTTGAATTGGTGAAGAATGTGGATTTGGGCACAGATGGCAGTCTAAGCACAGGCACGCTCACAACAGCAGGCGATGCAACCATCGGCGGTGATCAAATTGTGACTGGCTCACAAACTGTGACAGGTGAATCAAATCTAAATGGCGGTGCAAGAGTTACTAATGGCTTAAATACCGACACACTAGAAACCACAGGTGATGCAACCATTGGTGGAAATCAAACTGTTAATGGTACATCTACCATTAATGGTGATCAAACCGTGACTGGTACTTCTACATTACAAGGTCAAGTCAATGCTCAAAATGGTTTGGGAGTAACAGGCGGTACAACCACTGATACCATCAATGTAACAGGCAAATCAACGCTAGCAGGCAAAGTCACCGCCCAAAATGGCCTTGATGTGACAGGCCCTACCAATTTAAATGGTGATACCACAATCACAGGCGCACAAACTGTTAATGGAACATCTACCATCAATGGCGCACAAACCGTAACAGGTGAATCAACCTTGCAAGGCAAGGTGACTGCTGAACAAGGTCTTGCTGTCACAGGTGGAACGACAACCGATACATTGACCGCAACAGGTGAAACCAATTTAAACACCTTAAACACCACAGGCGATGCCACAATTGGTGGAGCGCAAACGGTTAAAGGCAATCAAATTGTCAATGGAACACAAACCGTGGACGGTGCTTCAGAGCTTAGAGGTGGTCTCACTGTAACAGGTGGTGCAACCACTGTTCAAGCTTTAACAGCAAACGGTCCAGTCACTGCTGGCGCTGGTCTTGATGTGACAGGTGAGACAAGTACAGATACGCTTAGAACAACAGGTGATGCAACCATTGGTGGCACACAAACTGTGACAGGCGCATCAAATCTAAATGGCGGTGCGACTGTTAAAAATGGCTTGGATGTGACAGGAGGCACAACTACTGACACATTGACGGCAACTGGTGCGACTAATCTTCAAGATTCTTTGACTGTGACAGGAAAAACCACTGCAAACGGCGGTTTGGATGTGAAGGGTAACACCACTGTTGAAACCATGACTGCAAGCGAGGTTATCACTGCCCAAAAAGGCGTTGAGCTTGTAGAATCTGGTGTTGTTGCTCAAGGGGATAAAAAAGCCGTTACTGGTGATGCAGTTCACACAGCGATTGAACAATCTGCAACCAACCTTGCGATGAAATACACTTCTGACGATGGTAGAGAAATCACTCGCACCAAAGATCAAGTGTTAAAGGTTAAAGGCGGTGCAACAGGCGACGCCACTACCGCTAAAAACATCAAAACCATCACAGAAGATGATGGCACCATTGCAGTTGAATTGGTGAAAAATGTCAATTTAGGCGATGATGGCAGTCTAAGCACAGGCACACTTGCTACTGCAGGCGATGCAACCATCGGCGGTGACACCACCACGTTAGGCAGCAGCCTAACTGTTGGCGACAGCACCACGCTGGGCAATTCATCCACAGCAGGCGACTCTTTGGTGGGTGGCTCACAAACTGTGGTGGGTGATCAAACAGTCCACGGCACTTCAAACTTAAAAGACACCAACATTGAGGGTGATTTGACCACCATTGGCGACCAAACCACCTTTGGTAATTCAACCACTTTAGGTGACAGCCTAACTTCAGGCAACTCAAGTGTGGGCGGTGACTTGGCTGTGGTTGGCTCATCAACCATCGGCGGTGACAGTCGTGTCAAAGGCAGTCAAACAGTCGATGGCGACAGCACCACGTTAGGCAGCAGCCTAACTGTTGGCGACAGCACCACGCTGGGCAATTTATCCACAGCTGGCAACTCTTTGGTGGGTGGCTCACAAACTGTGGTGGGTGATCAAACAGTCAACGGCACTTCAAACTTAAAAGACACCAACATTGAGGGTGATTTGACCACCACTGGCGACCAAACCACGTTAGGCAGCAGCCTAACTGTTGGCGACAGCACCACACTGGGCAATTCATCCACAGCAGGCAACTCTTTGGTGGGTGGCTCACAAACTGTGGTGGGTGATCAAACAGTCCACGGCACTTCAAACTTAAAAGACACCAACATTGAGGGTGATTTGAC
>NZ_JBGTYY010000020.1:0-43100 GCF_041807705.1 Mannheimia kashgarensis | reverse complement strand
GAACAAAAAAGAACGACGCACTGAACTTAAAACCTAACCGTTCACAACAGCGCGTCGTTGTGTGGGGTGCATTATAGAGAAATCTGAAATGAACGCAAGTGTTTTTTGTAAAAAATTTTAAAAAAGATCTTTTTTGCAGATATTTAATACAAAACGATCGTTTTATCATCAAGATTTCTGATATTTGTAAATTTATTTGTAAATTTATTTGTAAATTCGATCGCTTGCAAAAAAGATAAAAGACCATCTTTTAAAAAGATGGTCTTACATTTTTAGATCTGTACTATAGCAATAATGACTAAAATTGTAAACAATACAGATAGTCCATAGAAGATCACACTACCCGCTGGCGTATGAATTTTCAGATCGTGCAAACCGTGATGAATTCGGTGCATACCCGTCCACATTGGGAAAATCGCTAATACCATAATGATAAGTTTTCCGATCCAACTTTGTGCAAAAGCAATAATATTGTCTGGGGAAACTAAGCCAAACGGCAGTAATAAGCCAATAATAAAGATCACTACAGGGAAAAATAATGCACTTACCATACTGCCAGCACTGAATAATAGCCATACAGGTGGTTCATTTGAACGTTTTGGGTTTTGATCAAGACTCATTTTATTCCCCTTATTAAATATAAACTAAGATTAATGCAATTAAGCTAATCACACCAGTGGCTGCCCAAAGGATATTTCTGCCAACCGTATTCGGTAAGCGCTGCCCTTTTACAATCAGTGGCATTACCATTGGTGTCATCACATATAAAGTCGCAGCGTGATAAAGAATCGCACCAAGTGAGATAATATTTAGTACAACCACAAATGGATTTTGTAAGAAATCCACAAAGTCAGTTGCAAATGTGCCTTTGCTTAATGCAACTGCACCATAAAATAGTACGATACAGAACCAAACCGTTGGAAGACAGGTTGCCTCACGCACCATATACATTTTGTAGAAATCGAGTTTTTTCCACCAGCTCGCTTTCATTCCTCGAACATAAGGTCTACGTTTTGTCGCTGACATCTCTTCCTCCTATCTCGGTTTAATCATTGAGATAACATAATCTTTTGCACTTTCTAGCTTGCCTTGATTCACTGCTGAGGCCGGCCCAACGTGTTTCGGACAAACTTCTGAGCAGTAGCCCACGAAAGTACAACTCCATACCCCATTTTTGCTGCTGAGTAATTTCATTCGCTCTTCACGGCCATTATCACGGTTATCAAGATTATAACGATGAGCTAATGTAATTGCCGCAGGACCGATAAACTCAGGGTTTAAACCAAATTGTGGACAAGCCGCATAACATAAACCACAGTTAATACACATTGAGAATTGACGATATTTCTCTAACTGTGCTGGGGTTTGTTTAGTGCGTTGTCCTTCAGGGGCTTTGTTATCAATAATATAAGGTTTAATTGCCTCTAAACTATCGATGAAATGGCTTAAATCCACCACTAAATCACGCTCAATCGGGAAGTTAGCAAGCGGTTCAATTCGCATAAAGCCACTGTAATCACGCAAGAACGTTTTACACGCTAGTTTTGGTTTACCGTTTACCATCATACCACACGATCCGCAGATCGCCATACGACAAGACCAGCGATACGAAAGCTCTGGTTCTAACTCGTCTTTAATAAACCCAAGTGCATCTAATAGTGAAGTTTGGCTGTCATAAGGCACTTCATATCTATCTAAATGTGGCTCGCTATCTGACTCTGGGTTGTAGCGTAGCACTTCGATGGTCATTTTATCTAAATTTGCCATTTTACTGCTCCTTCTCTATTGTTGTGCTTGAGCTTCTGCTGCTTTTCTTGCTTTTTCTTGTGCTTCCGCTTCTGCACCGTACACACGTTTTTGTGGTTGTGATTTGGTAATTTTCACTTCACTGTATTTAATCGTTGGTGTACCATCTGCATTATAGAACGCCTGAGTATGTTTCAAGTAATTCACATCATCACGCTCAACATAGTCTAAACGTTGGTGTGCACCACGAGATTCTTTACGTTCCACCGCAGAGCAAGCAATAGATTGAGCAACATCTAAGATAAAGCCTAACTCAATTTTGTAGAGTAAATCGGTGTTAAATACACTTGATTTATCTTTAACGCTGATATTTTTATAACGCTCTTTTAACTCTTGGATCTTATTCACGGTTGCATCCATACTCTCTTGTGTACGGTAGATACCACAACCTTCTTCCATTGAATCGCCCATTTCATTACGAATTTGTGACCAAGATTCAGTACCTTCTTGGTTTGCCAATGCGTGTAAGCGAGCCACAATATCTTTTGCTTGAGCATCAATTTGTGGTTGGTTACGGGCAGTTACTTCTAATGCACGGCGAGCGGCGTTTTCACCCGCTACTTTACCAAACACCACTAATTCTGCGAGAGAGTTAGACCCTAAACGGTTTGCCCCGTGTAAGCCTGATGACGCGCATTCGCCCACCGCAAATAAGCCTTTAATTGAGGTTTCTGCATTCATATCCACTTCAATACCACCCATTGTGTAGTGAACAACAGGGCGAACAGGAATCGGCGCTTTAGCCGGATCGACCCCTTCATAGGCTTTCGCTAATTCACAAATAAACGGTAAACGCTCAAGTAAATATTTTTCGCCGAGATGACGTAAATCTAAGTGAACCACATCAACACCTTTTGCGGTTTTTAAGGTGTTGCCTTTACGCCATTCTTGCCAGAACGCTTGAGATACTTTATCACGAGGACCTAGCTCCATATATTTGTTTTCCGGTTTGCCGATTGGCGTTTCAGGCCCTAAGCCATAATCTTGTAAGTAACGGTAGCCATCTTTATTCACTAAGATACCACCCTCACCACGACAGCCTTCAGTCATCAAGATACCCGTATTCGGCAATCCTGTTGGGTGATATTGAACGAACTCCATATCACGCAAAGCCACACCGTGACGATATGCCATTGATAAACCGTCGCCCGTTACAATACCGCCGTTCGTGTTGAAACGATAAGTACGGCAGCCACCCCCCGTTGCAATCACAACCGCATTTGCGTTGATTTGAACAAGCGTACCTTCCATCATATTCATTGCCACACAGCCACGAGCTTCGCCGTTGTCGGTTAAAATATCTAACACGAAATGTTCATCAAAGCGAACAATATTCGGATATTTAATCGAAGTTTGGAACAAAGTGTGTAAGATGTGGAAGCCTGTTTTATCGGCGGCGAACCAAGTACGCTCAATTTTCATACCACCGAAACGGCGAACGTTTACTTCGCCATCTTCACGACGGCTCCAAGGGCAACCCCAACGCTCCAACTGTGTCATTTCAATAGGAGAATGCTCAACAAAATACTCCACAATATCTTGTTCACATAACCAGTCGCCACCGCCTACGGTGTCGTTAAAGTGATTGTCAAAAGAATCCGTATCTTTAATGACCGCTGCCGAGCCACCTTCTGCCGCCACCGTGTGGCTACGCATTGGGTAAACTTTTGAAATTAAAGCAATTTTCAGATTTGGATTTGCTTCAGCCGCTGCAATAGCAGCACGCAAGCCGCCACCACCAGCACCGATAATAGCCACATCAAAATTAACACTTTGCATAATGCACTCCGAAAGTTAAAAAACTTATTCATTAAAAGTGATGATATTGTGCCACTATTTAATCAATCAGATAAGCTGATTTTACAAATTTTTAACATAAAAAGTGTAATTTTGTGATCTACCTCAAAAAAGGTAACGAGCACAATGAAGGTATTGAGAATGGCTCTTAATTGGAGAGTAATAGAGAAAAAATTTCTAATGTTTTAAATGAGAAAATTTAATTTGTTGCATAAAAGTTAAAAAACCTGCTTTATTTTTTCTTGATCAGCAACTAGGGTAATACGCTTTTTTAAGCTAAAATAGCGGTACATTTTCAAGCGGTCATTTTTTATGAATAATTTACAACTCGATAACATTGATTGGCAACCAACTGCTACTATCCCTCACCTTATCCAACGCTCAAAAATTATTGCTGAACTGCGAAAATTCTTTACAGAACGTGGCGTTTTAGAAGTTGAAACGCCGATTTTAAGTGAATTTTCAGTAACAGATGTTCATCTTTCAACATTCAGCACTCAATTCTTATCGCCATTTAGCAGTGAGGCAAAAACACTCCATTTGATGACAAGCCCTGAATATCATATGAAGCGTTTGCTCGCTGCGGGCAGCGGACCGATTTTCCAGCTTTGCAAAGTGTTTCGTAATGAAGAAGCAGGCAAATACCACAATCCTGAATTTACAATGTTGGAATGGTATCGTCCACATTTTGATATGTATCGCCTCATCAATGAAGTGGATGATTTACTGCAACAGATTTTAGACTGCGAACCGGCAGAATCCTTTAGCTATCAATTTGTATTCCAAACCCACGTTGGGTTAGATCCGCTTTCTGCCACCAAAACTCAATTAGTCGAAAAAGCGAGAAAGTACGGTTTGCAATGTGAAGATGATGAAAACCGAGATACGCTACTCCAATTTTTATTCAGCGAAGTAGTTGAACCGAATATTGGGCAAGATCGCCCAACTGCGGTTTATCACTTTCCTTCCGCCCAAGCTGCGTTAGCACAAATCAGCTCGGAAGATCACCGTGTTGCTGAGCGTTTTGAGTTTTATTACAAAGGATTAGAACTCTGTAATGGCTTCCACGAATTAGACGATGCAAACGAGCAAATCCATCGCTTTGAACAAGACAATATTCAGCGTGAAAAAATGGGGCTTGAGCCACAGCAACTCGATGTGCGTTTTCTGGCTGCACTTAAAGCAGGCTTTCCAAACTGTTCGGGGGTCGCACTTGGGGTAGATCGTTTATTAATGCTTGTGATGAATGCGGAAAAAATTGAAGAGGTTATTTCATTTAGCGTCGAAAAAGCCTAATTTCTTATAGCATATTATTATTTGCAATTTGCAAAAAAATCAACAAATATGACCGCTTGTACACACTCTTTTAGGAAAGCAAAATGAATATTTCAGGCAAATTACAAGGTTGGCATTACGCTCTGTTATGTTATTTAACGTGGGGGACGTTTCCGATCTATTGGTATCCGATTAATCAATCGGGAATGCCTGCAGAGCAGATTTTAGCTCAACGAGTGGTTTGGTCTGCGGTTTTTGCTATTATTCTATTGCTGATTTTCCAACAAGGGCGGGCGGTAATCAATGCTTTTAAACAGCCTAAAGTGCTGGGGATCTTCTGTCTTTCTTCTTTTATGATTGGGGTAAACTGGCTGGTTTATTTGTGGGCGATTACAAACGAACATATTTTAGATGCCAGTCTCGGCTATTTTATCAACCCGATTTTAAATGTCTTTGTGGGCTATATCGTATTAAAAGAGCGATACACTAAAGCTCAACTGCTCTCTGTTGTCTTTGCTATTGCAGGTATTCTATGGCTGGCAATTCCTGCCAGGCAAGTGCCGTGGGTGGCACTCATTTTAGCTGCCAGTTTCTGCATTTATGGTTTGATCCGCAAACTTGCCCCAATGGAGCCGTTATCAGGCTTAGCTCTTGAAACCTTGCTGATGTCGCCTTTTGCAATTGCCTATCTATGCTTTTGTTATAACCAAAACAATTTAGTATTTAGCGAACTCAATAGTTTACAAATGACGGTACTGCTCTGCTCAGGTGCGGCTACCACTATTCCGTTACTATGGTTTGCAATGGGGGCGAAACGCATTTCGATGTCGTTACTCGGTATGTTGCAATACATCTCGCCTTCATTGCAATTTTTATGCGGTGTGCTGATTTTTAATGAAAAACTCTCCGCCGAACGTTCGGTTGGCTATATTTTAGTATGGATTGGCGTTGCCATCTTCTTACTGAGTATGAAAAAAGCCAGAGCCAAAGCTCAACAATAATAAAGGGAACAGCTTAAATATTCCGTTTCGGTAAACCTAAGGCGGCAAAACCGAGTATAGGTAAATAAGCACAGACGTTAAAAATGGTGTCCAAGCCATATTCATCAGCAAAAAAACCTAACACGGCGGCACTTAAGCCGCCAATACCAAACATTAATCCAAACATTGTGCCTGAAATTAATCCAACTCTACCCGGCACCGCTTCTTGAGCGTAAACCACCATTGCCGAGAAAGCTGATGACATAATAAAGCCAGCAGAAATCGCACACACAATCGTCCAAAATAGATCGGCGTGGGGCAGCAATAACGCAAAAGGTGCCATTCCTAAGAAAGAGAACCAAATGACTGCGTTTCCCCCAATCTTATCGCCAATCGGCCCTCCCGCAAAAGTACCTACTGCCACCGCCCCTAAAAAGACAAACAAGTAAAGCTGTGCGGTTGCCATATTTAGCTGGAATTTCTCCATTAAATAGAAAGTGAAATAGTTACTGAGGCTGGCGATATAAATAAACTTCGCCAGCATTAATAACGCGATAATTAACAAGGCTCTGGCTAATAATTTGCCGTGCAAGCGTTGTTGAATATGACCTGATGAAACAACAAGCGACTTAGCCTCATATTTCACCCAACGGCTCACTTTATATAAAATCCACAAGGCTAATAATACAAAGGCAACCACCCAAATTACCGCATTTTGTCCTAACGGCACAATAAACAATGCTACCAAGAGCGGTCCTAACGCCGAGCCACTATTTCCACCTACTTGGAAAAGCGACTGTGCTGTACCAAATTTACCGCCCGATGCCATTCGAGCTACCCGAGAAGCTTCAGGGTGAAAAATAGCAGAACCAATCCCCATTAACGCCGCTGCTATCAATAACACACCAAAATTCGGCGAAAAGGCGAGTAAAATCACAGAAAGCAGAGTAATCAGCATACTGACAGGCAATAAATTCGGTTTTGGGTATTTATCGGTATAAAGCCCAATACCCGGTTGAATAATAGAGGCAGTAATTTGGTAAATTAACGAAATCATACCAATTTGAGCAAAACTCAGTTGGTAATTCTCTTTAAGCATTGGGTAAATTGAGACCATCACCGCTTGAATTAAATCATTCAGCAAATGAGAAAGGGAGATCAGCAGTAAAATCGGCAGAACCATTTTTTGAGCATTATGTTGTGTGTGCATTGTCTTGTTTTTATAAATAAAAATATTCTACTCACAAATAATGAATCTGCAAACCTTATCAACACACCATTTTTAATTTTTGGCTTTACTAACAAGCAGAAAAAATTACGAACGATTATTGTGAGTAAATATCAACCATTTCTTATAAAATTATCTTATTACTCATTTTGTTTAATTTGTAATCTTTATGGTATTTTGATATATTTGGGTACTTTAATAACAACTATACGAGGAATATACCATTGGATTTCTTTAAAAAATTGCAGGCAGGTAGCACCTTTAAAGCTCCCATATTTCTTCCTAGCTTAATTTTCGTTAGCTTTGTTGCAATATTCTGTATCGTTTTCCCACAACAAGCTCAGCTTTCACTTGACACTATTAAAAATATCCTTTTTGCAAATTTTAGTTGGTTTTATATTTTTGCAGGATCGGTATTTTTTCTATTTCTGATTTTTCTTTCATTCAGCCGTTTGGGCGATATCAAATTAGGGGCAGATACTGATGAGCCTGAGTTTGGTTTTGGCTCTTGGATTGCGATGTTATTCGCCGCAGGTATGGGGATCGGGTTAATGTACTTCGGTGTTGCAGAACCTGTTTTGCATTATCTCAAACCTGTCTACGAAAACCTGAGTGAATCGGAAAGAATGAAGGAAGCAATGATGACTACCTTCTACCATTGGGGGATTCACGCTTGGGCAATCTATGGTGTAATTGCTCTTGCTCTTGCTTACTTCGGATTTAGATATAAATTATCGCTAACTGTTCGTTCTGGTTTTTATCCTTTATTAAAACACCGTATTTCAGGTTTTTGGGGACACTTGATTGATATTATAGCCCTTTGTAGCACTATTTTTGGTCTAACAACTACACTTGGTTTTGGGGTTATGCAAGTCAGTGCAGGCTTTAATAGCTTAGGGCTAATCGAAAACAGTAATTTCGGTGTACTTATGGTGATTGTCCTTGTTGCAATGTCTCTCGCTGTATTCTCTGCTATCACAGGGGTTGGTAAAGGCGTTAAAATCTTAAGTGAAATCAACTTGACCTTAGCTGGATTATTACTCATTTTTGTTATTATTACAGGTCCAACATTATTCCTATTTTCAAGTTTAACCGAGAATTTAGGTTATTATTTTAGTTCATTATTAGAACTTAGTTTCCGTACATTCGCTTATGAGCCTGAACATCAAGGCTGGTTAAGTGGTTGGACCGTGCTTTATTGGGCATGGTGGGCTTCTTGGGCACCATTTGTCGGTTTATTTATTGCAAAAATCTCAAAAGGCAGAACCATTCGTGAGTTCATTTTAGGTGTATTGTTCGTACCATCACTGTTTAATATTTTATGGATGACCAGCTTTGGTAGCTCGGCAATTTGGTTCGATCAACAAACAGTTGGTGCATTAGCTGAGGTAAGCAGCAATACTGAACAACTGCTCTTTACATTCTTTGATCAACTACCATTCGGTACAATTGCCTCTTTCATTGCTGTTATTGTGATTTCCATATTCTTCATTACTTCAGCCGACTCAGGAATTTTTGTACTTAACAGCATTGCCTCACAAGGCGAAGAAAAAGCCCCAAAATGGCAAACGATTCTTTGGGGCGTGGTATTGGCGGTATTAGCCTTGTCGCTACTTTATTCGGGTGGATTATCATCTCTACAAACAATGACACTGATTATCGCTCTGCCATTTACTTTTATTATGCTGATTCTCTGCTTTGGCTTATGGAAAGGCTTAATGGTAGATAACCAATACTTCAACAAAAAATTCTCGCAAGGTAGTCAAAACTGGGCAGGTAAAGATTGGAAACAGCGTTTGGAGAAAATTATTAATCCAACCAAGCAACAAGATGTTCGCCACTTCTTTATTAAAGTTGCAAGACCTGCTTTCCTTGAATTAATTGATGAATTCGAAAGCTACGGTTTAACCGCAAAAATGAATTTTACCAATGAAAAAAATCCAAAATTGGAATTTGAAGTCGTAAAAGAAAACTTACGCAACTTCGTTTATGGTATTGAAAGCGTGCCTCGTCAATTATCTGATTTAGTGGTTGGTGATGAAAACTTACCAAATATCGAAGAAAACACCATTTATGAGCCGATCACCTACTTCCTAGATGGACGAGAAGGCTATGACGTGCAATATATGACGAAAGAAGAATTGATTGCTGATGTTCTACAACAGTATGAACGCTTTATCAATTTAGCAATGGATAACTCGCACAACTTAATGACGGCTGATGTCAATAATTTAGACTAAGCCTCCAATATTAAACAAGCGGTTAGATTTTCGGAAAATTTTGCAAATCCCGAGTAAAATCTAACCGCTTGTATTTTAATTCAACGTTATCACTTTTTGATTGATATTATTTTACCGCAGCAAAGGCTTGCTCCAAATCTTCAATAATATCGTCAATATGCTCTAGTCCAACACTTAAACGAATTAAATCGCTAGTTACTCCAGCTGTTTCTAACTCCTCATCTGTCATTTGACTATGCGTTGTTGTAGCAGGGTGACAAGCTAGAGACTTAGAATCTCCAATATTCACTAAGCGTAGCACTAATTTTAACGCATCAATAAATTTTGCACCTGCCTCTCGCCCGCCTTTAATACCAAAGCTCAATAATCCTGATGCTCGACCACCACAATCACGCTGAACCAACGAATATTGTGGTGCATTTGGTAGTGCTGGATAATTAACCCAGCTCACTTGAGGGTGTGCCTGCAAATATTCCGCTACTTTCAACGCATTTTGGCAGTGGCGTTCTAAACGTACCGCAAGACTCTCTAAACCTTGTTGGAAAATAAAAGCAGCAATAGGTGTCATCGCAGCCCCTGTATTACGCAAACCAACTACACGCACATATCCAATAAAGGCAGCAGCACCTAACGCATCTGCATAAACTACGCCGTTATAAGAAGGGTCTGGCTGAGTTAAAATAGGGAATCTTTCTGCTTGTGCTTTCCAGTCAAACTTACCACTATCAACAATACAGCCACCGATAGTTGTACCGTGCCCACCGATATATTTGGTCAAAGAATGTACAACAATATCTGCACCTAATTCAATTGGACGGCAAATCAACGGCGTTGCCACTGTGTTATCCACAACAAGTGGTACTCCAGCTTGATGAGTATATTTTGCAAATTGAGGTAAATCAGCGACATCAATAGTCGGGTTACAAATACTCTCACAAAATACTAATTTAGTTTTGCTATCAGAAACTTTTAAAATCTCTTCGGGTTTACTGAGATCAACAAAACGAACATCAACCCCTCTGCGTTTTAATGTTTGGGTAAAATAGGTAACAGTACCACCATAAATGCGGTTTGAGGAAATAATATTATCCCCAGCTTCGGTTAAAGTTTCGACTACATAAGAAATTGCAGCCATTCCACTTGCCGTTGCAACCGCACCAACACCTCCTTCTAATGCTGCCAAGCGTTCTTCTAATACATTCGTCGTTGGATTCATCAATCGTGTATAAATATTACCCGCTACTTTTAAACTAAATAAATCTGCACCATGCTGAGTATCATTAAATGCGTAACTTGTTGTTTGATAAATGGGTACTGCTACCGCATTGGTTGTCGGGTCAGTGTGAAAGCCTTTGTGTAATGCGATTGTTTCTGGTCTCATAAACCTTTCTCCTTTTGTATAGTTCTTATACAAAAATATAACAATATTTCCTGAATCGAACAAGTTTCACTCTGATGAAATTAATTCAAACTCAATATGAATGAAACTAAACGAATAACTTTCTGTAGTAAATTAGATAAAAATTTGCAAAATTTCCCGAAAATCTAACCGCTTGTATGTTAAAGCCAACGCCTTACTTGGCGTGCGTAATCTAAATAACGCTGTCCAAATTTTTGGGTAAGGATTTGTTCTTCAGGCTGAATTTGAAAATGGGTAATGAGCCAAATAAAGAGTGGTGGAATAATCCACGCAAAAATAGAACCAAGCCACAACGCCCACGCAATTAAACCTAAAAGCAAGGAAAGGTACATTGGGTTTCGGCTTTTGCGATAAATCCCCCAATCCACCAACTGAATAGTATTTTGTGGCTGAAAAGGGCTTGAGGTTGTTTTTGCTTTTCTTATCGTAATTATTGCTGATATAGCAATGAGTAATCCTATGACCACAATTACCATTGCTAACATCAATATCACGGAATGTTGATAATTGGGTAAATAGGCAGGCAGAAGCCGTGCAATCCACCACATTAACGCTGCACAAAGGAGAAACCAAACGGGCGGCGGTATTTTCAATTTCAGCATTTATTCCGCCGCTCTGAAATCTTTCTTGCGAATACCTAAGGTAATAATGGCTACAAAATAACTACCTGCTGCTAAAATCATCAACCAAACCAACCAATAGATTTTCTGCCAGAGTGTCATTAACGCCCAAAGCTCGATCTCTGGAGTGAAATACGCCAATAATGCCCCCATCACACAAGCGGAAATCAACAGTTTTAGCACAAAAATAAGGGTTGTTCGACTTACTTTATAATAACCGCTTTTTGTAAGATGGAAGTAAAGCAAACTCACATTCACCAAGGCTGAACAAGCCGATGCCAATGCCAAGCCGATATAGCCCAAAAATGGAGCAAATGCCAAGCCGAAAAAGATATTGCTGATAGCGGCAATAATCCCCACTTTCACAGGTGTTTTAGTATTTTGGTTCGCATAGAAGCCATTTGCCAGCACGCTAATTAACATATAGCTGTTCAAGCCCAAACACATTACATAAAGCGGATAAGAGGTTGCCAGCACATCTTCAAAACCAAATTTGCCTCGCATAAACATTGTCATAATAATGGGTTGAGCCAGCACTGCCATACCAATCATTGCAGGAATACCAAGCAACAACACCATACGAACGCCCCAATCCATTGTGTTTTGGAAGTTTTCGCCGCGTTGTAATTCGGTGAGATCTTTATTTTTGGCAATGCGAGAAAGACTTGGTAACACCACAGTAGAAATTGCAATGCCAAATAAGCCAAGTGGAAACTCAATTAAACGATCGGCATAATACATCCAGCTAATTGAACCTGTAATCAAAAATGACGCAATCACTTGGTTGAGCAATAAATTTAATTGGGTAACTGAAACACCAAATAAGGCTGGAATCATTAATTTACGGACTTTGGTTACGCCCTCATCTTTCCACGCCCATTTTGGTTTAACCAGCAATCCTTCCTTTTTCATAAACGGAATTTGGAATAAGAATTGCAGCAATCCGCCTAAAAATACCCCCCACGCAAGGGCAACATCGGGCGAATCAAAATAATCTTTGCCGAGCAACGCCACACCAATAATGGCCACATTCAGCAGCACAGGCGAAAATGCCATTACCCCGAACTTCCCGATAGTATTAAGCACCGCTCCAGACAATGCCACAAAGGTAATAAACCACAAATAAGGGAAAGTAATTTTTAGCAAAAAGGAGGCTTGAGTGAATTTTTCTGCATTCGGGCCATCATAAAGCCAATCTAAAAACCAGCCTGTACCGAACAAAGCAGCCACTACAGGCGAGGCAATCATTGCCACAAGGGTAACAATGGTAACTAAGCCGCCCAATGTACCCGATACTTTTGCGATAAACTCTCTCGTTTTATTTGGGTCGTTATCGGCGTTATATTCCGCCAGCACGGGAACAAAGGCTTTTGAAAACGCCCCTTCGGCGAATAAACGGCGAAGAAAATTCGGAATACGGTTTGCGAATAAGAAAATATCGGCACTTACGCCTGTACCTAGCAAAGTGGCTACCACAATGTCTCGAATTAACCCTAAAACGCGTGAAATTAGGGTCATAAAGCTCACGATCATTCCTGATCTTAAAAGTTTTTTGCTCATAACATTAATAATTTTAAGGACGGGTCCTGTGCCAGTCCGAAAACATAGAAACAAAGGGCAGGCACGGGACCTGCCCCTACATCATAAATCAACATATTTTTGTAAAAAATACTAAAAATCAGACCGCTTGTTGTGCGATCCTAAAAATCGATCATAATTTTAGCAGTTTGTTATAGGAAAATCAGAAAAAAACTGTTAAAATCTCGCCCTATCGTTTTCTATCAGAAAAACGGTGTTATTTTCAAGCACGTGTCTCGTTGAAAATGAATTAAAAACTATCGATAGGCAATATAAACCAAAACGGTTTATATCTAATTTTTACACAGATATTTTAGGAGTTTGACCTTGGCTAATATCAAGTCAGCAAAAAAACGTGCGGTTCAATCTGAAAAACGCCGCCAACACAACGCAAGCCAACGCTCAATGATGCGTACATTCATCAAAAAAGTATATGCAGCAGTAGCAACAAACGATAAAGCAGCAGCTCAAGCCGCTTTCGTTGAAATGCAAAAAGTTGTAGACCGTATGGCGTCTAAAAACTTAATCCACGCTAACAAAGCAGCTAACCACAAATCTAAATTAGCAGCACAAATCAAAAAATTAGCGTAATATCGAATAGATATGAAAAACCGACTAGCAATAGTCGGTTTTTTCGTTTTTAGCGTAAAGAAAACCTAAAAAGCAAAGGGCGATTTTAGTTAAATCTAAAATCGCCCTATCTTAAATCAGCAAATTATTTTTTCAGTAAATCACGGATTTCAGTTAATAATTTCTCTTCAGCTGAAGGCTCTGCTGGTTTTTCAGGTTCTTCAACAGGGGCTTTTTTCAATGAATTCAGCATTTTTACCATACCGAATACTGCAAGAGCAATGATTAAGAAATCAAATACGTTTTGGATAAAAGCACCGTATTTTAACGTTACCGCTTCGGCTTCGCCTTGTGCTTCTTTTAATACGATAGCTAAATCTTTGAAATCTACCCCACCGATTAACATACCAATTGGTGGCATAATGATGTCATTTACTAATGATGAAACGATTTTACCGAATGCACCACCGATGATTACACCGACAGCCATATCCACAACATTACCTTTTACCGCAAATTCATGGAATTCTTTTAAAATACTCATTGGGCTTTCCTTTAATTTATAAGGGAGAACAAATAATCTACACCGAGATCGAAAGTGGCAAATTATAATCTAAATTAAAATTTATACAACCGCTAAATCGGTTTGATTTAGATCATTGTTAAATTAACTGATCGCTTAATTTTTTGCCGAATTCTTCCACCTGTTGCCAGTTTGTATATTCATACTCTTTGCTGGTGTCTGTTTCGCCTTTGGTAATTTTCATAATAAAACGAATCATCACACGGTCGAACGTCTTATAACGTGGGTAGAACAACGCCCCTGCAATCACCTCAGCGTGGTTAGGCTGCCATTTCACTTTGGCTAGAAACTTACGCACATAGGTATTGGTTTCTGGTGTATTTCTATTTTCTTTGCGAGCGGTAAGGTTCACTCCATAAAAAGCGGTTTTCTTTTGATTTAACGCCACATAGTGCTGTTCTACAAACTGATAAACCAACGGACTAAAATGCCCATATCGAATAGAAGCGCCAATCACAATTTGATCGGCATTTGCAATTTTTTCAGCAAAATTGACCGCTTGATCTTTTAGCGAAATCAGCTCAACCTCGTGCGTAATCGTTTCTGCCAATCGTTCAGCAATCTTTTTTGTTTGACCATCGGTCGTAAAATAGAGAATTAAGGTTTTCATTAGTCTTTCCAAAATACAGGGCTTAAAATAACCAGCAAGGTAAATACTTCTAAACGTCCACACACCATTGCAAACGTGAGCACCAATTTTGCACTGTCCGGCACTTGGGTAAAGTTACTGCTCACATTACCTAATGCAGGGCCTAAGTTGTTGAGTGTAGCAATTACCGCATTTAACGCATCGAAAGTTTCCATTCCGCACGCAATTGAGCCAAGCCAGCAGATCACAAATACAAAGAAATATGCCGAGAAAAACGCCCAAATGCCATCAACCACTCGTTCTGATAAAACGTGTTTAC
The DNA here is from genome assembly GCF_041807705.1 of Mannheimia kashgarensis. Lineage (NCBI taxonomy): Bacteria > Pseudomonadati > Pseudomonadota > Gammaproteobacteria > Pasteurellales > Pasteurellaceae > Mannheimia > Mannheimia kashgarensis. Next base: position 28,095 of record NZ_JBGTYY010000020.1, on the reverse strand, counting down.
CTAATTTGATGGGCTGAATTACATTAGGGTGAATATAGCGGTGGATTTCTCGCTTACTTTGTAAATAAAGCAATAACACACGGATTACTTTCAAACCTCCACCTGTTGAGCCGGCACAACCGCCAATAAAAGAAGCCAGCACTAACAAGGTCGGTAAAAATGAAGACCATTGGCTGAAATCATTAGTGGTAAAGCCTGCAGTGGTCGAAATTGAAACGGATTGGAATAACGCCTGTGTAATCGTTACCGATGTATTATCAAAATAGTTATACGCCATTAGCACCAGCGTACAAATTAAAAACAACCCCAATTGCACCATTAAGAAGAAGCGAAATTCATAGTCACCCCAATAAAGACGGCTGAGAATGTCCCCTCGTTTTCTGGATTGCTTATCACGCAAGCGGTCAATTACTGCAAAATGTAAGGCGAAGTTACAGGCAGAAAGCAGTAAGAAAAAGACAGTAATATAGTTGATCGCAGGGCTGTTGAAGTAGCCGATGCTTGCATCGTGGGTGGAAAATCCGCCAATCGAAACTGTTGAGAAACTATGCGAAATGGCATCAAAGGCACTCATTCCAGCCAGCCAAAAAGCGAAAGCACATAATAAGGTTAAACTTAAATAAATCATCCACAAGGCTTTAGCCGTTTCAGCAATACGAGGTCGCATTTTTTGTTCTTTGAGCGGGCCGGGCATTTCTGCACGGTAGAGCTGCATTCCGCCAATACCCAGTAATGGAATAATTGCCACCGCTAATACGATGATCCCCATTCCACCGAGCCATTGTAAAAATTGGCGGTAGAACAAAATCGCTTTCGGCAGAGTATCTAGCCCTGTAATTACGGTTGCCCCTGTGGTGGTTAAACCAGAAAAGGATTCAAAAATCGACTCTGCCACATTGAGATCAGGATTTTCTAAAATAATGAACGGCACAGCCCCTAATAGCCCCAGTACAACCCAGAATAAGACCACAATCAAAAAGCCTTCTCGGGAGCGTAGCTCATTTTTATTATGGCGACAAAACCACCAAAGCAGTGTACCAACCACAAAATTCAGCACAAAGGCTTCTAAAAAGGCTCGCCCACCGCCATCACCATAAATCAGGGCAACTGTTGCCGGCACAAGCATTGTGAATGAAAAGCACATCACTAAAATGCCAACAATGCGAATAATAGAAAAAAATTGCATAAATTAGGTATCTTCTTTAATTAAGGTCAGTTTGCCCGAAAAACGCTGGGTTAGCTCATCAGAAAATGGCTCAAACTCTGTTGGGTTGAAAGCGAGTAGCAAATCCACTTTTTCTCCAAAATGTTGTTCTACAATATCAATATCTCGCCCGTTTATCATATGTGAAAGAGTGTTAAAATGCTCATATTCACACTGCAAGCGGTAGTTTTTTCGCAAAACTTTGCGAATTCGCTCTAACTGCAATAATGCCTGTTGAACGCCATTACCATAGGCTTTTACCAAGCCCCCCGAGCCAAGCTGAATACCGCCATAATATCGCACCACAACGGCGGTAATTTCGCCCAAGCCTGAACCTAATAAGTAATTAAGCATTGGCTTACCTGCCGTGCCAGAGGGTTCGCCATCATCAGAAAAGCCGTACTGCTGGGAATCATTCGGCGTGCCTGCCACCGTTGCCCAACACCAATGGCGAGCGTGCGGATGCTGCATTTTCAGCTCTTGCCAAAACGCCTTCGCCTGCTCCATTCCTTCCGTATGTCGGAGATAGGTAATAAAGCGGCTTTTTTTGATCTCTTCTTCAAAAATAGTATCCGCTTTGGGGATAAAAAATTCCATTGTTTACTTCTCTTAATATTAACCTTGCAATAATACCACACTAAAGCCACTTTTTATTTATGCGGTTTAGTGGTTTAATAGGGTTTAGCACAGCTAAAATATTTAACTCTCTATCTAGTCCCCCTCTTTAGCAAAGAGGGGAGATACTTCACCTGTGTCTTACACAATGAAGTTATTCCATAACCTTTTGATTACTACTTTTAAGAACTTAACAATGTCAAAACTCAATATTATATTCGCCGGCACACCTGATTTTGCCGCTCAACATTTACAAGCCTTGCTTGATTCTGAACACAATGTGATCGCCGTTTATACCCAGCCTGATAAACCCGCTGGGCGAGGTAAAAAATTACAAGCAAGCCCTGTGAAACAGCTAGCGGAAGCTCATAACATTCCCGTTTATCAGCCAAAATCTCTTCGTAAAGAAGAGGCGCAAGCAGAACTGAAAGCCTTAAATTCCGATGTAATGGTGGTGGTCGCTTACGGTTTAATTTTACCTGAAGCGGTGCTAAATGCCTCTAAATATGGCTGCTTAAATGTTCACGGTTCACTTTTACCACGTTGGCGTGGGGCTGCCCCAATTCAGCGTTCAATTTGGGCAGGCGATACAGAAACGGGCGTAACCATTATGCAAATGGACGTAGGCTTAGACACAGGTGATATGCTACATAAAGTTACTACACCGATTGAGCCAAACGAAACCTCTGCTTCGCTTTATGCCAAACTGGCAGAGCTTGCTCCACCTGCATTACTTTACGTATTAAACGGCTTAGAAACCCAAACATTTAAAGCTGAAAAGCAAGACGAAAACCAATCCAACTATGCGGAAAAATTATCAAAAGAAGAGGCGAAATTAGATTGGAATTTATCGGCTGCTCAATTAGAGAGAAATATCCGTGCTTTCACCCCTTGGCCAATCAGTTTTTTAACGCTAGAGGTGGAAGGTGTTGAGCAAAGTATTAAAGTTTACCAAGCCACTGTTTTACCTCATCAAAACAAACCTGTAGGTACAATTTTAAGCGTAGATAAAACAGGTATTCAAATTGCCACCCAAGAGGGCGTGCTGAACATCACTCAACTGCAACCAGCCGGGAAAAAACCGATGTCGGTACAAGATTTCCTTAATGGTAGAGCAGATTGGTTTATAGTTGGGAAAATTCTGTAATCTGTCAGAGAGTATCCTCCATCGAAATATTATAACGGGCGAATGTTATTCGCCCTTACAAACACATACACACTATGCAAACACTACATATTTCAAATGCCTTATTTTCGCTCCAAAAACAGCAAAAATTAACAGTAGAAAATCTGACTATCCAACCACACAATTTCTGGGTGGTAATGGGCGGAAACGGTTCGGGTAAAACAGCCTTTTCCCTTGCTTTACAAGGCAAGCTCTCGCTCTATTCAGGAGAATATGAAAACAGCTTTCAGAATATTCAACTGCTTTCTTTTGAACAGCAGCAAAAAATTATTGAGCAGATTTTCAAAGATCGTAACAACGACACTATCTCGCCCGATGACTTCGGCTTAACCGCTCGCCAAGTGATTTTAAATGGCAGTGATAAAGCCACATTATGTGAAGAATATGCAGAAAAGCTGCACATTCAGCACTTGCTAGATCGCCCATTTATTCATCTCTCTACGGGCGAAAGCCGCAAAGTGCTATTTTGCCAAATGTTAGTTAGTGAGCCTGATTTATTAATTTTAGATGAGCCTTTCGAGGGGTTAGATCAGCAATCGGTACAATATTGGACGCAATTAATTTCCGACCTGCCCGCCAAAATGGCGTTAGTGCTGATTGTAAACCGCTTCAATGATATTCCCGATGCGGCTGATCATATTGCGTTATTGGATAACTTATCGCTCATTCTTCAAGGAAAACGGGCTGAAATTGAACAACAAGCGGTCTATTCTCAGCTAAAATTTGCAGAAGAGAATGTCAATGTGCCACTGCCTGAAAGTGCCGCTCCGCTTGTTTCTCTGGCTGAACATATCAATCCGTTTGAGTTGGAAAACGTGAATATCCAATATGGCGACAAGAAAATTTTAGATAATCTGAGTTGGACGGTTCAGCCTAAACAACATTGGTGGATTAAAGGCCCGAATGGAGCAGGTAAATCAACCTTACTTTCGATTATTACAGGCGATCACCCACAATCTTATGCCAATAAAGTGCGACTATTTGGTCGCCAGCGTGGTACAGGCGAAACCATTTGGGATATTAAGAAAAACATCGGTTATGTAAGCAGCCAATTACATATGGATTATCGGGTAAACTGCTCAGCAATGGACGTAATTCTCTCGGGCTTTTTTGACAGTATCGGCGTTTATCAACAAGTACCCAACGCCCTAAAATTAAAAGCGATGGAATGGTTGGAACGTTTAAACCTAGCAACATTTGCTAAAAAACCGTTCCGTTCACTTTCGTGGGGGCAACAACGCTTACTACTGATTACCCGAGCAATGGTAAAACACCCGCCCATTTTGATTTTAGATGAACCACTGCAAGGCTTAGATGGCGTGAATCGCAAGCTAGTAAAACAATTTATCGAGCAATTAGTCACCAATAGCCAAACCCAACTGCTGTTTGTTTCACACCAAGATAGCGATGCTCCGAATTGCATTACGCATTTGTTTGAGTTTGTGCCGAAGGGGGAAACCAATGAATTTGGGTATGAGTACCAACAAACGGAACTGGGAGCATAAATGAATTTTCTGGCTCACTCTCTAATTTCACTTGAAATTGATGCAAAAGCCAATCAACAAACCTTATATGGCAATTTTTCCGGCGATTTTTATAAAGGCTTAATTCAAAATCTCAATTTAGCCGATGATTTAAAAAGCGGTGTTGTATTACACCGCTTGATTGATAAAATTTGCGACAGGCAAGATAGTGTAACGACTAGATTGCTTCGAGAGAACTTTGGGCTTTATAAAGGTATTGTGTCAGATATTATAATTGATCACTTTTTGGCTAAACATTTTCAATCCTTATTTGGCAAAGAGCTGAATGCTATTCAAAGAGACATCTTTCAACGCATCAATCAACATCAAGCAATTTTTCCTGAAAACTTCATCCCAATGTTTAATTGGCTGACATCTCGCAATGCGTTAAGTAGTTATACAGATTTGAATTTCTTAGAAAGAGTATTCTTGGGAATGTCATCACGAGTGAAGAAAGGAGAGATTTTGAGAAATGCCATAACCGAAATTCGGCAAAATTATACTCTTTTAGAAGAAGCCGCTATTCAGGAGTTTTTTACGGTAAAAGAAAGGGTTATTCGAGAGTTTGGCTGAATACTTTAGCCATTAACTCGGATATCCTTGAATTTATCGCCCTTTTCTCTTATCCTGTCTGATAATAATTCTCAAACATTATGTTTTTATGCCAACAATGCTTTCTCCTCAACAAATAGCTAAAAAACAGCGAACCATCGAAAAGAAACGCAGTTTTTTATTACTCTTTTTCTTACTTATTTGTTTACTCAGCCTCATTTTCGATATTATGACCGGGCCTTCCCTGCTGCCGTTTAATGAAGTTTGGAAAGCTTTATTCCAATTAGGCGAAATTGAAGAAACCACCAAAGTGATTGTCTATGAGCTACGTTTACCAATGGCGATAATGGCATTGGTGGTTGGAGCTGCACTTGGTGTTGGCGGAGCTGAAATTCAAACCCTGCTTAATAACCCAATGGCAAGCCCTTATACGCTGGGTTTAGCGGCTGCTGCGGGCTTTGGGGCTTCAATTGTGATTGCCTTTGGTGGCTTTGGTTTACCAACCAAAATTGCTGTACCCATCGGGGCTTTTGTGATGACACTTTTCTCCTCTGCCATTTTATTTGCCTTCTCCTCTTTAGGACGTTTTAGCTCGGCAATATTAGTGCTGGTAGGAATTGCCTTATTGTTTTTATTTCAGTCTTTACTGTCATTGGTGCAATTTATTTCTGCACCTGAGATATCCCAACAAATTCTGTTTTGGCTATTCGGTAATTTAACTAAAGCTACTTGGCAGACTATCTCAATTGCCTTTGGCGTAACTACAGTCTGTATTTTATTGTTACTTAAAGATGCGTGGAAGCTCACCGCCCTGCGTTTGGGCGAAGCCAGAGCATTAAGTTTAGGCATTAACTTAACCTGGTTACGAATGAAAACCTTGCTGATTGTGTCTGTGATGACCGCAACTTGCATCAGTTTTGTGGGCATTATCGGTTTTATTGGCTTAGTTGCTCCGCATATTGCTCGAATGTTATTGGGTGAAGATCAGCGTTTTTTCCTGCCCGGTTCAATGTTAGTGGGTGCGGCATTTCTCTCGATGTCCTCCGTGCTATCAAAAAGCCTTGTGCCGGGTGCATTATTTCCGGTCGGTATCATTACAGCGTTAGTTGGTGTACCGTTCTTTTTCTGGATTGTATTAGCTAAACGATAAGGATTTTCTATGCTCAACTTAAACGATGTGACTATTAAGCGTGGAAACTTAGTGGTGGCTGATAAAATCAATCTACATTTTAAACAAGGCAAAATCTATACTTTGCTTGGCCCAAATGGCGCGGGGAAATCCTCTCTCCTTAAAACATTGTTTGGGGAAATTGCTCATCAAGGCACAATTGATTTTGATGGTAATAAATTAACCTCAAGCCACTTGCATAGTTGGCGTAAGCAAATTGGCTATATGCCACAAGATACACAGGTGGAAGCCTCACTCAGTGCTTTAGAGGTCATTTTATTAGGTCAGCTTGATAGTCTAAATATGTATATTAGCGATGAGTTACTCAATGAAGCCGTTGATATTATGGATAAACTCGGCATTTCACATTTAGCTCATCAAGATATTATGCGACTAAGTGGCGGGCAACGGCAGATGGTGATGTTCGCCCAAGTATTGCTGCGTAAACCCCATATTCTACTGCTTGATGAGCCTGTAAGTGCGTTAGATATGTATCATCAAATCAACTTACTTGAATATGTGAACGCATACACTCGAGCCAATAACTTAATCACTATTATGGTACTCCACGATTTAAGCCTTGCGGCTCAATTTTCTGATAGCGTGCTATTATTAAGCGAGGGGAAAATTCAAGCACAAGGTAGAGCTTGTGATGTGTTGGAATGCGAGCTAATTAAGCGGTTGTATAATGTTAATATTGAGATTTTATATGATGGCAACGGCTCTCCGATTATCCGCCCATTAAGAAAATGTTTAAATATTGATTGCTGTTTGAATCGCAAATAGTCAGAGAAAATACAAGCGGTCATTTTGCAGATTTATTTTGCAAAATGACCGCTTGTTGTTTTTATTTCAGTTGAATAAAGAATGTGCCTGTTGGCGTAATTGGTAAGTAATTTTTATGAAAATCTGAATACGTCTTTTCAGGATCGATATCTTTAAACAATTCAGGATAAAGTGCTTTTGCCATAAATTGAGCACTCGCCAAATCTGAAATTGAGCGAGATGCTGTATGATATAAACCATAAACACGCCCCGATTTTACCGCTGGCAACTCTTTCCAACCTGTACGCTCCATAAAGCCTTTCAAACGTTTTTGAGCATCAGCTTCTTCAATATTAATTCCCATCGACATAATCTCAGGGTTTGTATCATTACCTAATTCCGTACCTGAAATCATAATTACCTCTGGTTTAGAGACTAACACTTGCTCAGGGTTAATTTGCCCCCAGTTTTCCACAAACGGAGCACTAATATTATCGCCTCGCACTGTTTCAGCAATCGCTCCCCACATATTTTTACCAAAGGTAAAACTATGCTCTTTCGGCCCTTTGTTGCCAAACTCAACATAAAGTTTTGGTTTTGCTAATTTTACGTTATCAATACGGCTCTGAATATCAGTAATGCCTTCTTCATACTCTTTGGCAATTTTTTCGGCTCGTTCTTCAGTACCTGCAAGCTGACCAAAAACTCTTACACTTTTTGTGTGATTTTCAACAGTTTGCTTGTTGAAATCTACTACTACAACAGGAATACCAGCTTGCTCAATGCGAGGAATTTCACTGGCTAAGGCTTGATATTGAATTTCAGGTAGCACTAACACATCAGGTTTTAATGCAATGGTTTTTTCTGTTGAGAAAGTACCACTATTCACATAGCCAAGATCCGCGATATTTTTTAGATTTGGCATTTTTTCTGCAAATAATGCCCAACTGCCCGGGTTGAATTTTTCCCAAAACTCACGGGAAATGCCTATTACATTATCGAAATTTTCAGCACCAGTTACCGCAATATAGTCAGGATAATAGAAAGTTAGTGCAACACGTTTAGCAGGCACATCAACCTTTACCTCACGCCCTAATATATCAGTAATGGTTTTGATTTCAGCATTGGCACTTGCACCAAATGCGAGTAATGTGGCAGCAAAGGCACTATTTAATAGTAATTTTTTCATTGGAACTCCAGCCAAAAAGAAATGGAAAGTTGAATTGTAACTGTCTATAACAAATAGTCAATGAAAATAATTCGCAACAACAGATTTATACTATCTTGTCTCTTTTGGAAGGATAAATCAGAAGAAGTTACAAGCGGTTCTTTTCAGCTGAATTTTTGCAAATAAAAAGGGAGAACAGACTTGCTCTCCCTTTTGTTTAATATTCGAAATTTATTTAACTAACTCACCTTTCGCTTGTAAGTCAGCGTGGTAAGAAGATCGGACAAACGGTCCGCAAGCTGCGTGTTCAAAGCCCATTTTTTCGGCCTCTTCACGGAACATATCAAACTCCGCCGGTGGCACATAGCGTTCTACTTTTAAGTGGTGGCGGCTTGGTTGTAAATATTGACCGATAGTCAGCATTGTTACACCGTGATCACGTAAGTCTTGCATTACTTCTAAAATTTCTTCGTTCGTTTCACCAAGCCCTACCATTAAGCCTGATTTAGTTGGAATATCCGGAAATTCTTCTTTGAAGGTTTTAAGCAATGTCAGCGACCATTGATAATCCGCACCCGGGCGAACTTCACGATATAAACGTGGTACATTCTCTAAATTGTGGTTAAACACATCAGGTGGATTTTCTTTTAAAATAGCGACCGCTTGTTCCACACGTCCACGAAAGTCCGGCACAAGAATTTCCACTTTGCAATTTGGATTTAAGGCTTTGATTTCACGCACTGTTGCCGAGAAATGGGCGGCACCACGGTCCGGCAAATCATCACGATCCACAGAGGTAATTACCACATATTTGAGTTTCATATCCTGAACGGTTTCTGCTACTTTGCGTGGTTCTTCAGGATCAAGCGGAAGTGGCTTGCCGTGTGCCACATCACAGAACGGACAACGGCGGGTGCAAATTGCCCCCATAATCATAAAGGTTGCCGTGCCGTGATTAAAACATTCGTGTAAGTTTGGGCAAGAAGCCTCTTCACACACTGAGTGTAAACCGTGGCGGCGCATACCATTTTTAATGCTATCAATTTTTACCGAGTTTGCCGGCAATTTGATCTTCATCCATTCCGGTTTTTTAAGTAGTTCTTGGTCTGGATCGATATTTCTAACTTGAATTACTGAGGTTTTAGCGGCATCACGATATTTCACCCCTTTTTCCATTTTAAAAGGGCTCATTTTTTTTGCCGAAACTTGAGCTGTAGCCGTAACCATTAAAATCTATATCCTAGTTGTTAATAAATTGTTTATCATTATAGTCCAAAATCGCACTAAAGTGCTCGACTAATTTAGGCGAAATGTCCGAGCAATCTAAATCGTTTTGATTGATTAATTCACTTAACTGGCACATTTCAAGCCCTGCATAACCGCACGGGTTAATGTTTCTAAATGGCGTTAAATCCATATTGATATTCAGTGCCAAGCCGTGAAAAGAGCAGCCTTTACGAATGCGTAAACCGAGTGAGCAGATTTTCCGCTCATTCACATAAACACCCGGTGCGTCTGCTTTTGGGTAGCTCTCAATGCCATAATCAGCAAGCGTTCTCACCACTGTTTGCTCAAGGGCTGTAACCAAATCTCGCACCGACACCTCTCTACCTTGAGATTTCAGCCGTTTGATATCAATCAGCACATACATAATTTGCTGCCCTTCGCCGTGATAAGTAATTTGACCTCCACGATCGCTTTGCACTACAGGAATATTCGTTGGATTAAGCAGATGTTCGGGCTTACCCGCAGAGCCTTGCGTAAACACAGCAGGGTGCTGAACCAGCCAAATTTCATCATCGGTATTTTCATCACGATGATCTGTGAAAGATTGCATTTGATGCCATACATCTTCGTAAGGTTGAATGCCGAGCTGGCGAATAATTAATTTCATTTTTTATACAAATTCTAAATTATTGTAGGAGGGAACCTACGCCTATCCGCTGATATTCGGGCGGGCACTGGACCCGCCCCTACGTCAATATTATTCCGCCTGTATCTAAAAGAATTAGGTTACAACACCATTCTCACGCCATTAATTTTAGCGAGTTCTGTGTAGAGCGTTTCTACCTGTTCGATATTTTCCGCAATAATATCAATAGAAACAGAGTTGTAAGTTCCTTTAGAACTTTTTTGCTCACGAGGGTTGTAATCGCCTTTGGCATATTTTTGGGTAACAACAACCACGTCATCCACTAAATCTTCTCGGTTTGCCCCCACCACTTTAAAGGTGAAATTACACGGAAACTCTAATAAATCTTTTAATTTAGCTTGTGGTAAATCTTGTAAGTTAATTGCTTTTGATTGAGACATTTTTTTCTCCTTCTTCGGGCGAAAGATTTTTCGCCCCTATATTTTCTATATACTAATCTAAAACGGTAAGCGGTGAAATTTTGCAAATTTTTTGCAAAATCACACCGCTTGATCTGCTCCACCTAAAATGGGGATAAAATACTAAATTACAAGATTAGTCAAAAAGGCTCTTCACTGTTAAAGCAATCCAATCCCACGCTTTGCCGAAAATACCGGCTTCAGGCACATCTTGTAAGGCTTGTAAGTTAGTGCTTGCCACATCTTTACCGTCTAATTGGTAAATCATTTTACCCACTACTTGCCCTTTTGCTAAAGGGGCTTCGAGGTTTTTCTTCTCTAACTCATAGCGTGCTTTTAAGTCTGCTACTCTACCTTTTGGAATAGTGACAAAGCTATCTTGCATCGACCCTAACTGTACTTTATTCACTTCACCATAATAAACGCTTTGCTCTGCAACAGATTGTGCAGCCGGGAGTGATTTGATGGTTTCAAAGTTAGCAAATCCCCATTGGAGTAATTTCTTACTTTCAACTTCACGACCTTTGTAAGTTGGTACGCCCATTACCACCGAAATCAAACGGGTATTTGGATTAACCGCCGAAGCGACCAAGTTATAACCTGCTTTATTTGTATGACCTGTTTTCAAGCCATCAACTTGAATGGTTTTATCCCACAATAAACCGTTACGGTTTGGTTGTGGTTTTTTAATATTATATTGAAACTCTTTTTCTGCATGAATTTTGTACTCTTCTGGGTGGTCACGTATAATATGAGCCCCAATGATTGCCATATCACGAGCTGAAGAATATTGCTCCGGGTGGTCTAAGCCGTGTACCGTCGTAAAATGCGTGTTTTTCAACCCGAACTGCTGTACATATTTGTTCATTTCATTAATGAATGCGGCTTCTGAACCAGAAACATGTTCAGCAAGCGCTACAGAAGCGTCATTACCTGATACGATAATCAAGCCTTTCATTAGATCTGCAACAGATACTTTCGTGTTCAACTCTAAGAACATTAATGACGAACCTGGAAACTTTTGTGCCCAAGAGTTTTCCGTTACTGTAACCATATCGCTATTGCTGATCTTCCCTTCCCTTAATGCTTCGCCCACTACATAGCTCGTCATCATTTTTGTCAATGATGCAGGGTATTGGCGTTGGTCAGGGTTTAAGCTCGCTAATACTTCTCCAGAAGTATAATCCATCAAAATATAAGTTTGTGCATTAATTTGTGGAGCTTGTAGGTTAAAGTCTGTATTCAAATCAGCGTAAGCAATGCTTGATACTGCAAGGCTAACAACACTGATGGCTTTCACTAATGTTTTTTTCATAAATTCGTCTAAATTCCTCTTCAATTAATACAGAGCATAAAGGTCTTTGGTTAAATTTGCATTTTTATTTACTACTGCAATCTTCACTTTAGCTATACCTGAATGGTGCATACCAATTTTTTTAGCTGCTGCAGAAGATAAATCCACTACTCTAGCGTGAGCATACGGACCTCTATCATTTACACGCACAATAACAGAACGCCCATTACGTATATTGGTTACTTCAATTAATGTACCAAAAGGTAATGTTTTATGTGCTGCTGTTAATTTTGCATTGCTAAAGATTTCCCCGTTTGCTGTGCGGCGTCCATTAAATTTATTCGCATAATAGCTCGCTACACCTGTTTGAAAATGTTTACTGGTAACCTGTTTATGGAGATTCTTTGGCGATTGTTTTTTAATCGCTGCTGTCTCTTTTTTTACGGCTTTAGCCGTTACTTTTTTGGCAGTTTTTGCCGTCTTTTTTGTTGCTTTAGAAGCTGTTTGCTTCTTTGTTGAGATACTCGACTTAGCCTTTGTATTCTTTGTCGCAGCCAAAGCATTTAATGAACTAAAAGTCAGAAGTCCAGCTAACAACAGGGTTACAATTTTACCTAATCTCATATAAGTTTTTCCTCTATGTGGATGTCGCTATTGTTTGTAACGATGATAGTTTCACTGCTTTTTGATACCACAAAAAAGCAAAAGTTCAGGGCGTTGATACCCTATTTATTTCAGCTTGTCGTAAGGGTTATTACTCCCTGTACGTTTACGATGCACATAGGTAGACATCATCAAGCCAAACGCAGCCATCAGAGTAACATAAGATGTTCCACCATAGCTAAAGAGCGGTAATGGTACACCGACTACGGGTAAAATACCACTTACCATTCCAATATTTACAAAAACGTAAACAAAGAACAATAGGGCTGTACCGCCCGATAATATACGCCCAAAGGCGGAATCTGATTTTGTACCAATCATTAAGCCTCTAGCAATAATAAACAAATAGATAGCCAGCAAAATCAAGACGCCTATCATACCATGTTCTTCACTTAAAACGGCAAAAATAAAATCAGTGTGCGGTTCAGGCAAAAATTCCAGTTGCGATTGCGTGCCTTCCATCCAACCTTTACCGTTAATACCACCGGAGCCTATTGCAATTTTCGATTGGATAATATGATAGCCTGCCCCGAGCGGGTCTTTATCGGGGTCAATGAGCGTCATTACCCTTGTTTTTTGGTAATCGTGCATCAAGAAAAACCACATTATCGGAATAAAGCCTGCCAAAAACACCACGCCAGCACCAATCAATTTCCAGCTCAGTCCTGCTAAAAACAGCACAAAAAGCCCTGCCGAACAAACCAAAATAGAAGTACCTAAGTCAGGCTGAATCGCCACTAATAGGGTTGGCACAATAATAATTGCTAGAGCGATAAAGGTATCTTTAAAGCTTGGCGGAAGTGGTCGCTTACTTAAATAAGTAGCAACCATTAACGGCACGGCAAGCTTCGCAATTTCAGAAGGCTGAAAGCGAACAAAGCCTAAATTTAACCAACGCTGAGCCCCTTTACTGGTTTCGCCAACTAAGTCCACCAAAATCAATAATATTAAGCAAAAAACATACAAATAAGGCGACACTTTTTGATAAAAACGTGGTGGAAACATTGCCATCACCAGCATTAAGCCCAAACCAAGTGAGACTTGCACCACTCGGCTTGTAAACATTTTCTCGCTTCCTCCACTTGCACTGTACAGTACCAATAAACCGTAGCCCGTAACCGCTAATAACCCGATTAATAAAAGAAGATCGAGCGAAAAAATCTTCCAAAAAAGTTTTTTAACTCTGTTATTCATTATTTTCCTCTGTTACAAGCGGTCTATTTTGTTCTGCATTTTGCAAATCCGTTTTTGCATCAACGCCCTTTCTTAACACATAATCCATAATTTTTCGGGCAACAGGCGCAGCTGCACTACCGCCTCCGCCGGCGTTTTCTAAAATTAACGCCACCACCATTTGCGGATTCTCATAAGGTGCGTAGCCGATATACCAAGCGTGATCGTGCAACTCTTTTTTAATTGCATTCTTGTCGTAGTTTTTACCATTTAGGTTGAATACCTGGGCTGTTCCTGTTTTCCCTGCTGAGTGGTAAAATGCACTGGCAAACACTTTGCGAGCTGTGCCGTTTGAAGCGTGGTTTACGTTATACATTCCAAGTTTTGCTAAGTTCCAGTAAGAATCCGGCACACCTTTAATATCCTCGTAGAGTAATGGGTCTTTATAAGGCGTAACGGAATTACTGCTTTGTACTTCAAGCATTAAATGGGGGGTGTTCACTCGTCCATTATTAATTAACACTGCGGTTGCTTTTGCTAGCTGCAATGGGGTTGAAATCCAATAACCTTGCCCAATTCCAACCGGAATGGTATCGCCTTGCACCCAAGGTTTTTTATAGCGTTTTTGCTTCCATTCACGGGTTGGCATTATGCCTGCCGACTCTTCAAAAATATCAATACCTGTTTTTACCCCAAAGCCGAATTTCTTCATCCAATCCGACATTTTATCAATCCCCATTTTATATGCTAACTGATAGAAGAAAGTATCTGACGATTCAGTAATCGCTTTATTCACATTGGTTGCACCGTGTCCGCTGCGTTTCCAGTCTCGATAGCGTTGAGTTGTGCCGGGTAAAATCCAATAGCCGGGATCAGAAATCGTGGTGGTTGGCGTAATCAGCCCCTCTTCCAAACCAGCTACCGCCATAAATGCTTTGATAGTCGATGCTGGTGGATAAGTCCCTTGTGTTACACGGCTATAAAGCGGTCTGTCAGGGTCATCAAGCAAGGCTTTGTAATCTTTACTTGAAATGCCGCCAACAAATAAATTATTGTCATAACTTGGGTTAGACACCATCGCCAAAATGCTGCTATCACGAGGATCTAGCACTACAACCGCACCTTTATGATCGGAAATTAATGACATCACATATTGTTGCAATTCCACATCAATACTTAAGCGAATGCTACTGCCAGCAATACCCGGTTGGTCACGCAATTTACGGATTACTTTACCTCGATTGTTAATTTCTACTTCCTCAAAACCTGTTACACCGTGTAACTGGTCTTCGTAGAATTTCTCAATACCGAGTTTTCCCATATCGTGCGAACCTGCATAATTACCGAATTTCCCTTCTTCTTGCAGCTTTTTCTTATCATTTTCGTTAATTTTCGCTACATAACCGATAATATGGGTTAATAATTCACCATAAGGATAATTACGCTTGTAATATGCCTGCACATCTAAACTTGGAAAACGATACTGGTTTACCGCAAAACGTGCCATTTGGGTTTCATTCAAGTTACCTTTGAGCATAATCGGCGTATAACGAGAGGTACGTTTTTTCTCTTTATTGTAGTTCTCGATATCTTCGTCTGTTAGCCCAACCACTTCCTTGAGTTCTTCCAATGTCTGCTCAATATTCTCTGTTTTTTCCGGCACGATAAACAGCCCAAAATAGGTCAGATTTTCTGCTAATACTTTGCCATTACGGTCATAAATTAAGCCTCGAGCTGGTGGCACTGGTAATAATTTAATACGGTTGCCATTTGAGCGTGTTTGGTAGTCATCATAATTAACCACTTGTAAATGATACAGATTAGCTAACAACACGCCCGTTAAGGCAAGCACCCCCACAAACGCAACTAAGGCACGGCGGGCATACAGATTGCTTTCTGCCTGCCCGTCTCGTACCTTTTCTCGCTGATTTGATGAAGTGAATTTTGCTAATTTGCCAAACATATCTCTAATAACTATTCTCGATGATAGGGGTGATTAATGGTTACTGACCACGCCCGATACAAACTTTCTGCCACCACCACACGCACAAGCGGGTGTGGTAATGTTAAAGGCGATAACGACCAACTCTGCTCCGCAGCTGCTTTGCACTCAGGGGATAATCCTTCCGGGCCGCCAATTAACAAAGCAACATCTCGCCCATCGTTTTTCCAACCTTCTAGCTGGGAGGCTAACTGCTCGGTTGTCCAAGCCTTACCCGGAATATCTAAAGTAACAATTTTTGCTTTTCCTGCCGCCGCCAACATTGCTTTGCCTTCAAGCTCTAAAATGCGTTTGGTATCGGCATTCTTGCCTCGCTTTCCTGCGGGGATTTCAATGAGTTCAAAGGACATATCTTTCGGAAAACGGCGTTGATACTCTTCAAACCCCGTTGTTACCCAAGCTGGCATTTTTGTGCCAACTGCAATTAATTGAATTTTCATTTTTCTGATGCTCGCAAGCGGTTACATTTTTCGAGAAATTTGCAAAAAACCAACCAAAAATAACCGCTTGCAGTGTGATTTAAACAAGAATTACGCCCAAAGTTTCTCTAATTGATAGATCTCACGACTCTCTTCTTGCAGTAAGTGAACAATCGCTTGCCCGAAATCCACCACAATCCAATCTGCCACTGCTTTACCTTCATCGCCAAACACTTCAAAACCCGCTTGTTTCGCTTCACTAATCAAACGATCTGCTGTTGAAGCCACGTGGCGACTTGATGTTCCTGTCGCTAAAATCATTGTATCCGTAATGCTTGATTTACCTTTCACATCAATGGCTAGAATATCTTTTGCCTTTAAATCATCTAAGGTTTTTGTTAAAAATTCGACTAAATTTTGTTCCACTTTATTTCTCTCTCATATCATAAAAACAGAGAATTTTAACATAGATTAGGAAGATGTAAGACAACAAGCGGTCATTTTGCGAGATTTTTTGCAAAAACGACCGCTTGTATATCTTATTAAAGAGTGAGGTTCATCTGGTAAACGGTTTTCTTCTTGTCCAAATAGCAGGTAATCGATAAATAATCAACGCTCCCAAAATTAGACTACAGCCTAACCATTTTATAGCACTGAGTTGTTCTCCCAAAATTATAATGCTCAGCAATAATGTCCAGACCGGTTCAAGTAACATAATGAGTGATGAAGTTGCAATCTGGCAATGCTTCTGCCCGATGGTTTGTAGTAAAAAACGCAAATTGGTAGAAATGAGTACACTAGCAAAAAACCATATCCAAACGCTATTGGGAATAGGGAAAGTCCAAGTTTCCATTATTAAAGAATAAATACTGCAAATAATCCCTACCATTGCCAGTTGAACCGTCGTTAAAGGCAATAATTTCACTTGCTTCGCATATTGGTTATTCAGCACAAAATACAAAGCACCTGATAATGAAGAAAGGAGAAAAATGGAACTGCCTAATGAAAAGCGGAATATGTCTTTATCTATAGAAAGGCAATAAAGCCCAGCTAAGGCAATGGGTAACGCAATCCAAAATATTTTGGCAGGTGTGTGTTTAAAGATAATCCAAGACAATAAAGGAGCAATAAGCATTGCAAGACTAACTAAAAATGCCCCTTCACCAAAAACCGTGCTAAACGCCAGCCCTAACACCCAGCAAATAATATAAATACCATAAGTTCCGCCAGTAATAGCAGAATATTTGAATTGAGTTTTATTGAGTGTTTTTAGTTGCTTATAAGAAAATGGCAACATAATCACAGCCGCGAAAAGGAAACGAACTCCCATAAAACCAATAGGCGGAAAGCCAGCTAACGCATTTTTAGAGAAAAACCAACCTGAAGCTGCGATGAAAGTTACGAGGAAAAGGATTATTTCTCCGAAGTGTTTTTTAAACATATTTTTCGTCTAATGAAAAAGGTTCTCTCAATAAAGAGAACCTTTAGATCAACAAAGTTTAGTCATTAAAATAAACTCTTTTCAATGCTAATTCTAAACCACGAATTTCCGCCAAACCTCTTAAACGCCCAATCGCAGAGTAGCCCGGATTGGTCTTTTTCTTGAGGTCATCTAACATTTGATGACCGTGATCAGGACGCATTGGAATTAAGCGGTGATCGCCATTGGCCTTACGGCGATGTTCTTCAGCTAAAATCACTTTAACCACCCCGAACATATCCACATCACCCGCTAAGTGATCGGCTTCGTGGAAACTTTTTGGATTGTCTTCACGCTGTGTGGCACGCAAATGGGTAAAGTAAATACGATCAGCAAAAGTTTCTGCCATTTTGACTAAATCGTTCTCCGCCAACACACCGTATGAACCTGTACAGAACGTAAAACCATTGGCTGCAAGCGGTTGAGTTTCCACAAACCATTGCATATCTTCAATGGTTGAAACAATGCGTGGCAAGCCTAAAATCGGGCGTGGTGGATCGTCAGGGTGAATTGCCATACGAATACCCACTTCCTGAGCCACCGGTACAATTTCATTTAAGAAATAGGCTAAGTGAGTGCGGAATTTCTCAGCAGAAATGCCTTTATAGCGATCAAGCTGAGCTTGGAATTCTTCGAGCGTATAACCCTCTTCCGACCCCGGTAAACCGGCAATAATGTTTTTCGTGAGTTTCGTAATATCGGCTTCACTCATCTTATCAAAATAAGCCTTCGCTTCTTCTCGCTCCGCCGCTGAATAGGTCTCTTCTGCTCCTGGGCGTTTTAAGATATAAAGCTCAAAGGCAGCAAAGGCAACTTGGTCAAAACGCAGGGCTTTTGAGCCGTCTGGCATTTCGTATTCAAGATCGGTTCTCGTCCAATCCAGCACAGGCATAAAATTGTAGCAGACCGTATCAATGCCACACTCAGCAAGGTTACGCAACGTTTGCTTGTAGTTATCAATCCACTGCTGGAAATTGCCCGTTTGCGTTTTGATTTCTTCGTGAACAGGCACGCTCTCAACCACCGACCAAACCAGCCCTTTTTCTTCCAACAAAGCCTTACGCTTATTGATTTCCTCTATCGACCAAACCTGCCCGTTTGGAATGTGGTGCAATGCAGTCACAATACCTGTTGCCCCCGCTTGTCTTACATCATCTAAAGAGACAGGATCATTTGGTCCATACCAACGCCATGCTTGTTCCATAGTAAACTCCTCGTTATATTAAAAATTGACAGCTAATGGACTCACATTAAACAAGTATCCATCAAAGTTTGGATCATCTAAATCCGATAATTCAAATAGCTTTTGCTTAACATTTTCCAAATGCTGCCACATCATTTTTCTCGCCATTACAGGATCTTTTCGCTGTATAGCGGCGATAATATTTTCGTGATCTTTCAACCATAAATAGCGGTAGCTTTGATCAGGAATATGAGCATGTAAGCCTTTCCACATCGGGCTATTTGTTCTATATTCCCACAGATCTTTTTGCATACGAATAATCACTTCATTTTGCGTAATTTCCGCAATCGCTTTATGAAAATCCTCATCTGCAACATAATCTACATCACCGTGTTCCAATGTCTTACGCTCACGCTCTAAAATTTCTTTCAGATGTAAAACATCTGCTCTAGTTGCTTGAATTGCTGCAAATTCGGCAATGCTACTTTCCAATAATTGTCTTGCTTGTAACAATTCAAACGGCCCAACATCAGGTAAATCATCTGTTTCTTCAATATTTGCTTTTGGCAAATGAGTCACATAAACACCCGAACCTTTACGAACTTCGACTAAATTTTCCAGTTCAAGCATAATCAGTGCTTCACGAATAACGGTGCGACTTACATTAAAGTAATTCGATAAATCACGCTCTGCAGGTAATTTATCGCCTACTTTATAAGCTCCACTTAATAATTCTGCTTTTAACTCTTGTCCAATTTTTTTATAAGAACGTAGCTCTTCAGGTGCCATAATGTGTCTAATAGTGCCTCTAATTAAATATCTGAAATAGATAACTTATAGCCATTTTCAACAGGTTTGCCATTCACAATGAATTGACGTTTTTCCGTATGAGGCAAGCTAAAGACAAGTTCTTTATATTGCGGCTCATACTGACCTGTTTTCGTTAAATTGACTTTAATTGCGGTATTTGAACAATCTAACTCAATGTCTAAAGTTAAGTGTTTGCCGTTTAGATAGTCAAAACTTGCTCCATCATCATCAAAAATAGAGGAAGTGGTTTTACCTTGATCAATAAACGGCATAATGAATAATTCACGATAATTATCTGTTAATGTATTAGAGCGTCCTTTTGAGCTAAGAGGAATAATCGAACCTGCTCTTAGGAATAACGGGATACGCTCTAAAGGTGCATCAACTGTGATAGTCTCGCCGCCATAATACCATTGATGTGTATAAAAATCATACCAACCTGCATAGTTACGAGGTAAATAAACATCACGTTTACGTTGCCCTTCTTCTACCACAGAAGCAACTAATAAATCCCTACCGAATAGGTAATCATCATTTTCAGCAAAGGTATTTTTATCCTGTTCGTGATCTAGGAATGTCGGACGTAGCATTGGCTCTGCTTGTGTATGTGCTTGCCATAGCAAATTGTAGATATAAGGCATTAAGCGATAACGAAGCTGAATAGTGTCACGAATAATATTCGTGACTTCAGGATACATCCACGGCTCATTTACTGTTTTATCATCATTCCAAGAGTGGATTGTAAAACGTGGTTGCATTACGCCATTTTGAACCCAACGTACAAATAGTTCTGGCTCAGGTTTATTGCCAGAGAAACCACCCACATCGTGTCCAACATTATATAAAGCCGACAAGCTCATACCTAAGCCCATTTTGATGTTGTATTTCAATGTATGCCAGCTAGTACGATTATCGCCAGACCACGTTTGAACATAACGGTTCATTCCTGATGAGCCGGAACGAGAGATCAAATAAGGCCGGATATTTGGAGCAAACTCTTTCTGAGCCTCAAAGGACGATTTCATCATTAACAATGGCTGAAGTGGGCGAATAAGTTTAATCGGTAGCCCTTTACCAAAGAAATGACATTTAGCATAATCGTCCCAAACCTCGTACTCATTATTATCATTCCACGTTGAACCAATACCCATTTCTATTAATTGAGTTTTCACATTAGATTTCCACCAATCTACCGTTGCGGGGTTAGTGAAATCTAAGTGCGAACCTTCATCATCCCAAACATTGAACGCTCTGGATTATCAGATTCTGAATCTTGAATAAATAAGCCTTTTTCCGCTACTTCATTATAACGAGGATGATCTTGCAATAAACAAGGCTTAATATTCGCCGCCAAATTCATTCCAGCATCTAAGAAGTATTTACTCATTAATTTAGGCTGAGGAACTTTGTCATAATTCCAGTTGAATACATAACGCTTACCATTAATAGAGGTATAGCCTGACGATAATTGGAATGAATCGCACGGAATATTATGCTCACGACATAAATCAACAAATTTTTTCAGCTGTTCTTGAGCATCTGGAGCATCAGTATAACTCATCGTTGAACCGCTATAGCCTAAGCTCCAACGAGGACCAAAAATTGTACCACCTGTTAATTTGGCATATTTTTTAGTTACTTCTAAAATTTGTGGGCCTAAAATCATATAGTAATCTAGATCGCCATCTTCCGCTTTATAGTTACGATAATAGGCGTGGTAGTTATCAATCTCGCTACCTAAAACAAACCAACAAGGAGCTAAGTTATCGTAATAAATACCGTAACTCGCTTCTTCTGAATGGGTAATATAAAACGGAATATGTTTATAAAGCGGATCCATATGTTCTGCGTTATAGCCCATTGCATCAATATTACGCATTTCAAAACGGCGACCGTGTCGATTTAAATTCCCTGTTTTTTCCCCTAAACCATAATATTGTTCATTCACACTACGATTTAAATAATGCGTAACATTAGTTTTAGAAATACCGAATAGGTAAGCACCTGTTTTTCTATCTGATGCAAAGGTTTTCCATTCCCCATCCACTTTATGTTGCCATTCTAAATAAAGGGGCTGATGAACAATCACTTTTAAACAAGTGGTCGAAATTTCTAAAGAATTTGCAAATTCACTTATACTGTAATCTGGTAATGAAAAACCTTCTACAGACCACTTATCTCTACCTTCCCATTGCACATCATCGGCATTAGGGCTAACTGCCCAAGTTGCAGGAACTTTAAACTCATTATCACGAGCAAAGGCTATACGGAAAATATCCTCTTCCAGAACAAAAATATGTAATCCAACATCACGTTCACATTGAATATCCACTCGATTATTTTTACTTTTGATAAACTTCCAGTTTTTTAATGTTTTCATTGAGTCATCCTTAAATTAATATCCTAAAATTAATTTTGGTAATGTCAGGCTGATTGCTGGAACATAAGTAACAAGCAATAAAGCAAAAATTAATGCAAAATAGAATGGTAATAGTGGCTTAATCACTTGATTAATTTTCACTCCACCTACCGAGCAACCTATAAATAGAGCACTACCAACTGGAGGTGTACAGATACCGATTGATAAATTAAATGCCATTAAAATACCAAAGTGAACTGGGTCTATACCTAAATCAGTAACAATAGGGAAGAAAATTGGAGTAAAGATAAGCAATGCTGGGGTCATATCCATAAACACACCAACAATTAATAAAATAATATTGATGATTAATAGAATAACAATAGGGTTATCTGATACTGCAAGTAAACCATCACTGATCATATAAGGGATATCCGCATTTGCCATTACCCAAGACATCCCCATTGATGTTCCAATTAAAAGAAGAACAATTGCTGTCGTTACCACAGACTCTAAAATCACTTTTGGTAATTCTTTAATAGATACTTCTCTGTAAATTAGTACTGCGAGAATTAAGGTATAAACAACCGCAAATGCTGAAGCTTCTGTTTCTGTAAATACACCACCAATAATTCCGCCCATAACAACGACAATTAGTCCAAGACTTGGTAAAGCATCTAATGTTTTCTTCACAACTTCTGATGTCTTTGCCTTCGGAGAAACAGGGTAATTACGCTTTTTAGCTATATATCCAACAATCAACATAATAGATAATCCCATGATGATGCCAGGAATATATCCAGCTAAAAATAGAGCCCCAATTGATGTACCACCTGTTACCAAAGAATAAACAATAAACGTATTACTTGGTGGAATTAATAAGCCTGTAGGACAAGATGAGATATTCACCGCTGCGGAAAATGCAGGATCATAGCCTTCTTTCTTTTGTAAAGGAGCCATAATGCCTCCCATCGCAGCACCAGAAGCAACTGCAGAACCAGATATTGAGCCGAACATCATATTTGCCAGAACGTTTACGTGAGCTAAAGAACCTGGCAAACGACCACCAATCACTTTAGCAAATTCAATTAAACGTAAAGCAATACCCCCTCTATTCATAATATTACCTGCAAGAATAAAGAATGGGATAGCAAGTAATGAGAAGCTATCTAAACCTGAAGCCATTTTTTGAGTAATTACTGTAATAGCAGCATCAAACGGAATAGACATCATCACCGTAATAAGGGATGCTAGACCAATCGAAAATGAAATTGGTACACCAATAAAAAGGAAAAGAAAGAATGTGGAACAAAGAACAAGTACAACGGACCATTCCATAATATGTTCTCCTGTATTAATTTGACGAAGATTCTGATTTAGCTAATGCAAATAGATCGCGAATAACATAAATCACCATGAAAAAACCACTGAGAGGAATAGCGCTGTAAACTAATCCCATTTCAATACCAAGGACAGGTGAAACTTGTCCAGCATCTATTGTGCTATTAACTAATTTAATACCTCCATAGCACATAACCAGCGCAATGAAACATAAACTAATTAAGTTCACAACAAAATTTAATCGTCTTAATTTATCTGGTGAAGATTCTAATTTCGTTGCCAATAAATCAATAGCCAAATGCTTTTTCTGACCGAACGCATAAGCTGCCCCAATTAAACCTACCCAAATAAATGAAAAACGAGCTAATTCATCGGTATACACACTCGGATCTTGTAAAACGAAGCGCGAAAATACTTGCCAAACAACACACACAACAAGAAGAATACTGATGATTACACATAAGGCAGATAAGACTTTATCAATCTTAGATACAAAATTATCCATACAACCCTCTTTTAAAATGTAGTGATACCAAAATAATTGGTAAACCAATTTTGATAAATTTGATTGTTTTTTGCAATAATTAATTATTAATTTTGTGATCTGGATCACCAATTTGAAAATTTTGGTTTGATATGTCCAAAATAGATTTGTATGATAGTTCAACAATTCAGCAAATAGGTACATTCATGAATTGTAGATTTGTTGTAGATTTTGAAATTTTATATTTATCTAGGAGAACTCAATATGCTCACTAAAAAAACACTTCTTTCAGCTTCTTTAGCAACAGCTTTATCTTTAGGTCTAGCATTTTCTGCTTCAGCAAGAACAACATTAAAGTTAAATCATAATAATGATAAAACTCACCCAGTCCATATTTCTATGCAAAAAATGGCAGATGAAGTCAAAGAATTAACCAATGGAGAAGTCGTCATTCGTGTTTATCCAAATAGCCAATTAGGTACACAACGTGAGTCTATCGAATTACTACAAGCAGGTTCACTAGATATGGCAAAATCAAACGCAAGTGAAATGGAATCATTCGAACCAACCTATGGAGCATTTAATATTCCTTACTTATTCCATAACGTAGATCACTACTACACCGCATTAAAAGATCCTGAAGTAGGTCAAAAAATCTTAGAAGCTTCTAAAGGAAAAGGTTTCTTAGGTTTAACCTATTATGATGGTGGTGCTCGTAGTTTCTATGCAAATAAAGAAATCAGAACACCGGCTGATTTAAAAGGCTTAAAAGTTCGTGTTCAACCAAGCCCAAGTGCGGTAAAAATGATGGAGCTTCTTGGCGGCTCAGCAACACCTTTAGCATACGGTGAGCTTTATACCGCTTTACAACAAAAAGTGGTTGATGCGGCAGAAAACAATGAAACCGCATTAACACTTGCTCGTCACGGCGAGGTGTCAAAAATCTTTAGCCAAGATGAACATACAATGATCCCAGATGTGTTATTAATCAGTGAAAAAACGTGGGCTAAATTAACACCTGAACAACAAAAAGCAATCAAAATAGCTGCTGATAACTCAATGATGTCGCATAAAGATTTATGGGCAAAAATGATTGAGGAGGAGAAGAAAAAAGCACAAGAACAAATGGGCGTTAAATTCATCACAGTTGAAAAACAACCGTTTATTGATGCAACTAAACCAATGAAAGATGAAGCAAAAGCGAATCCTGTAATTGGTGGCTTAATCGAAAAAATTGATGCTTTAGCTCCAACAGCTAAATAATTCAAAACAAGCATAAATCTATTGCTACCAAAGGTAGCAATAGATTTTTATAAAAAATAAATAGAGAGGATAAATTAATGAATATTGCACAGAATCACAATTTAAAAGATAAAGTTATTGTTGTTACAGGTGCTGGCGGTGTTTTATGTGCTTTCTTAGCCAAAGAATTAGCTAAAACGAAAGCAAAAATTGCTTTGCTTGATTTAAATTTAGAAGCTGCACAAAAAATAGCAGATGAAATCTCTTCTGAGGGCGGAATTGCTAAAGCTTACCAAACAAACGTTCTAGAATTAGATAATATTAAAGCCGTACGCGACCAAGTTACGGCTGATTTCGGAACTTGCGATATTTTAATCAACGGGGCTGGCGGCAATAATCCGAAAGCGACTACCGACAATGAATTTCACGAGGTAGATTTACCGGAAAATACCAAATCATTCTTTGAATTAGATAAAAGCGGTATTGAGTTTGTGTTTAACTTAAATTACTTAGGCACGTTACTCCCTACCCAAATTTTTGCCAAAGATATGATTGGTAAAGAGGGAGCTAACATCATTAACATTTCAAGTATGAATGCCTTCACCCCATTAACCAAAATTCCGGCTTATTCGGGTGCAAAAGCGGCGATTAGTAACTTTACGCAATGGCTTGCCGTTTACTTCTCTAAAGTGGGAATTCGTTGTAATGCGATTGCACCGGGTTTCTTAGTGAGCAATCAAAATCGTGGACTACTCTTTGACAGCGAAGGCAATCCTACTGCCCGTGCGAATAAAATTTTAACTAATACGCCTATGGGGCGTTTTGGTGAACCAGAAGAATTATTAGGTGCATTACTATTTTTGGTGGATAGCCAATATTCAAGTTTCGTCAATGGAGTGATTGTACCTGTTGATGGTGGGTTCTCTGCCTATAGCGGCGTATAACTAAGCGAGGTCTTTATGAAACCATTTTTATGTGAAGATTTTTTGCTTTCAACGCCAACCGCTCAAAAGCTCTATCACGATTATGCAAAAGATCAACCCATCTTTGACTATCACTGCCACCTTAATCCAAAAGAGATTGCAGAAAATCGTCAATTCAACGATTTAGCCGAAATTTGGTTAGAGGGTGATCACTATAAATGGCGGGCAATGCGTTCGGCAGGCATTGAAGAGCGTTTAATCACGGGCGATGCCGACAAATACAGTAAATACTTAGCGTTTGCAAGCACTATGCCAAAATGTATCGGTAACCCAATTTATCACTGGACACACTTAGAATTACGCCGTCCATTTGGCATTACAAACACGCTTTTCTCGCCCGAAACAGCAGAAAAAATTTGGCATCAAGGCAAAGAATTACTGCAACAACCTGAATTTTCAGCTCGTGGCATTATGCAGCAGATGAATGTGAAATTAGTAGGAACAACTGATGACCCTATTGATTCACTAGAACACCACAAAGCGATTGCCCAAGACAACACGTTTGATATTGAAGTCGTGCCAAGTTTCCGACCAGATCGAGCATTCAAAATCGAGTTACCATTATTCAATGACTATCTTGAACAGCTAGGTAAAGTGGCCGATATTGAGATCAATACCTTTGATAAATTAAAACAAGCCTTACTAAAACGCATTGAGCATTTTGATCAACAGGGCTGTAAATCGGCCGATCACGGTATTGAAATCGTCCCTTTTGCACCTATCCCTGATGAAAAAACTCTCGATCACATCTTGCAAAAAAGATTACAAAATCAACCGCTTGCAGAAGAGGAAATTGCTCAATTTAGTACCGCTTTATTAGTTTGGTTAGGTACAGAATATCATAAACGAAATTGGGTAATGCAAATGCACATTGGGGCAATCCGTAACAATAATACGAGAATGTTCCAATTATTGGGTGCAGATGCCGGCTTTGATTCCATCGGCGATCGTCCATTTGCCGAAGCACTCTCTCGCTTATTGGATAGTATGGATCAAACCGACCAATTACCAAAAACCATTTTGTACTGTTTAAATCCTCGTGATAACGAAATGTTAGGCAGTATGATCGGCAATTTCCAAACAGGCGGCGTTGCAGGCAAAATCCAATTCGGTTCAGGCTGGTGGTTCAATGACCAAAAAGATGGAATGGAACGCCAATTACAGCAACTTTCACAATTAGGCTTACTCAGCCAATTTGTTGGAATGCTCACTGATTCTCGTAGTTTCCTATCCTATACTCGCCACGAATACTTCCGCCGCATTCTTTGCGAGCTAATCGGTAGTTGGGTAGAAAAAGGTGAAGCACCAAACGACCTAAATTTATTAGGTAATATGGTGAAAGACATCTGTTACGGCAATGCTAAGCGTTATTTCAAATAGGAGATAACAATGAAAAAACTCTCCATCATCGGCGAATGTATGATTGAGTTAAATGGTGAGCCGTTTGGGAATATGCGTCAAACTTATGGCGGTGATTCACTCAATACCGCTACTTATCTGGCTCGGGTAACATCGCCTGAGCAGATTGAGGTACGTTATATCTCTGCTCTTGGTACGGATAAACTCAGTCAAGGTATGTTGGAAGCGTGGCAGGAGGATAATATCAATACGGAGTTTGTCTTGCGTGATGAACAACGCCAGCCGGGGCTTTATCTCATTCAGCTAGATAATCAGGGAGAGCGGACGTTCCTCTACTGGCGAAATCAATCCGCTGCTCGTCATCTGTTGCAGCACGCTGATTATCCAAAAGCTCTACACGCAATGGCGGAAACGGATATGGTTTATCTGAGCGGTATTTCATTGGCGATTTTGCCTGAAAATGACCGCATTCAGCTTGTCGAACAACTTCGTGAGCTGAAAAAGCAAGGAGTGAAAATCGCTTTTGACAGTAACTATCGCCCTAAACTGTGGGAAAGTGCTGAGACCGCTCAACAGCATTATGCTAACTTACTTTCCTTAGTCGATTTAGCCCTTGTTACCTTTGATGATGAACATCTGCTTTGGAGCGATGCGAACGAGCAAGCGACCCTTACCCGCCTTGCTCAATATGGCATCGAAACTATCGTAGTCAAACAAGGCTCACTTGGTGCAACAGTTCAATATCAGGATAAACAGATTTTTGTGCCAACCGTTCCCGTTGAAAATGTGGT